>NZ_MCYD01001258.1:0-22306 GCF_002876325.1 Vibrio sp. 10N.261.52.A1 | reverse complement strand
GCCATATACTTGTCCAGTCAAAACAATATAAAACTTTTCAGTTTTCAGTAAGTCCCATGCTTCATCTAAAGATTCTGCGTAGACTTTGTTTTGTGAGTCTTGTGGACGAGTACCAGCAGCTCTTCCATGTTTACGTGCCAATTCGAACAATCCATTTCGATTAGGTTTGCACGTAAACAGAGTCTCATTGCCATAAATGACACCCTTGCCAGATATGCTCTTAACCATTTTGTTTCTCCAGATAATAATCCACTCGTAACGCTTGAGTGGCATACCACATGTCGAACAGTGGATGCTTAAGCTGCGCAAAGAAGAGAATATGGTGCAAAGACCGGGCAGTAATTACACCATGACGTTCAGTCTCAATATTCGAGTTTTAAAGTCTTAGGCTCTCAAGCGCGCCTAAGCCTCGACACTACTCTTAGAAGTAGTAGTAAGCAGCTGCGAATACGTGTGTTTCTTCGTCGTATTGCGTGTTACCAATTGAGCGTGCACCTTCGATATCTTGTTTAATATCAATACCCATGTCTGCGTTATCAGCAATACGGTACATAGCTGCAACGTTGATGTACGAAGAATCTACATCTGATAGGTTATCTTCTTCGTTGGTATTGAAAGCGTAACCGGCTGCAATCGTTAGGTCATCAGACAATGTGTAACCGCCAGAGAAGTAGAAACCTGTATTCTTCATCTCATCGTTTTGATCGATCCAAGAGTTAAGACCTAGCTTCATTGAACCTAACTTCATGCTGCCAGTTACTGTGTATACTTCGTAATCTTTCTCATCGTCACGAGCTTCGTAACCCGCGTATACGCTAAATACTTCTTGCTCGATACCGATGTAACCGTTAACGCCTTTATCTGCGTCGTTATGGTCATCACCAGTCTCAAAGTAAGAGATTGCGTAAGCAATACCGTTAGTTGCGCCTTGGAACTTAACGACGTTGAATGCATCAGAAGCGTCGCCAGCAGAAGCACCAAACTCGTAAGTGTTATCACCAGCTCCGTCAACTTTATCTAGTGCCGTATCGTTTTCCCAACCGAATGAAGCGATACCGTAACCAGTGTCGAAACCTAACCACGCTTTATCAACGTCTGTCGCTGGGCCTGTATCAATGCCATTCACCCAACCAGATGTTGCTGCGTCGTTCGCTGCAACGTTATTGTCAGTTGTGTAGTTCAGCATCATGTCAGTTTCGAAGTAACCAACAAAACGGTTGTTACGGTAGCTTACCGCCAGTGTTAGACCAGTCGCCCAGTCATCGTAAAATGCTTTTGAACCTGTGTCGTAGTAACCACCAACACCGAAAGAACCTGCTACTGAGAATTGATCTTTGTGCATAGAATCAAAAGCAAACATCTCTTCATTCTGGCTATTTTGGCTGCTTGTGTTTACAGCGAATGCTGAAGTTGAAATGCTTGCAATCGCAAGTGCTACTAATGTTTTTTTCATGATTACCACTACCTATATATTGATTCGGCCTTGTTAGTCCGGCCTTTTGGAGTGGCGCTATTGTTCAAAAATTACAGTTATTGATATACCGTAAAATTACTGAAATTTTATAGCCAAGATGAATTTAATTAAATAATGATATGTTGAGATCGCTTTTATATTGAGAAACGTAAGCCGAGCGTGAAACCGATATCAGTACTGTTATCCATATTACGAATGTTCTCAATCATCAAGGCTTCTAAAGCAAGGCGGTACAAACGATAGCGATACCCCACAACCACCTCATTCGATGGCTCCGAGAAATCTGGATCATTGGTCGCCCAACCTTGATAGTTAAGCGATTCAAGGACAAAGCTATGGCGCTGATTCCATCGATATTCATACCCAACAGCCCAGCTAGCACTCGCGTTTTCAAGTGCTAGGTGCTAGCCTCTCATCACTAACTAAGTGACCATCGCTGTTTCGATGCACAAGGCCAATGGTAGAAAAGAAACTGTGCCTTGGAGTGATATAGCTGTAGTTGAGTTGGACACCCTGCTCGAAACTGGTTCTCGCAAACTGCCCGCTTCTTACATTGTTGTAAAACAGTGAACCACCAGCCGACAGTGACATCGGTCCTCGAGAATACAGTAACAACTTATTATAGAAGGTAAGCGCATTGGTTAGGTCATCACCTTCGAAATCTGACACATGAATACCGGCATTATGAAAATCGATAGTGAACTGGTCTTCTGTAACCTCATCACGGCCATTCTGTCCAACACCAAACAGATCATGAAATCCCATAACAAAACTATCTAAACCGTTATCTTTTGCTGTGACAACACGATAATCGAGTTCAGTTTTCCAAATCGGAGACGCTTGCCATTGAACAGCAATATTCGACTGATTTTGATAATAATCTAAGGAATAAGCTTGTGTATGTGCCCATATACTGGCCTGCGTGTAAGAGGACTTAAACTCAATCGTACCAGTCCTATTTGGTTCAGCAGAACGAAGCTGTGTAGAGAGCACATTCGAATGAATGGGAGATTGTGCATAGACGAACATTGGAGATGCTACAGCACTGTGAAAAGGCAATATTGATAGGGATACAGTCAGAAATGTTCTTAACTCTGTCACAACTTTCTCAATGGTTTAAAACGTCCGATTCTCTTAAAAACAGCCTTCAATTAATGCAGCAAATTTACTGCTTTTCGCTAAAATACATAGAATAATGTGTTCTAAAAAAATCGAGCTAAGAACACCTTAACGATCTTTTAATGTTCACTTGCTCTCGAGCGTTTTAACGAATATCTTCACCGCGTGAATGAATAACCTAACTTTTGATAAGGACAAAATGTGAACGTCTCTAGCCAGAGCTTTGAGCAATTGTTGATGAATCAGTCTGAAACTTTGATCAATAGTGATCCAAAGGATTTTACTGCAACTTGGTCCACGGCAAGCTTTGACGTTCTAGACTGGTTTGATATTGACAGATTAACCCTGTACCCAAACTCTATGGTACTGCTTGAAGACGGGAAAACAATCTCGGTATCTAAGTCACATATTCCACCTATCGATAAACAAGACTTTTTAGGCTGTAACCATCTCGAGTATTTAAAGCTACTCAAAACCCAAGAGACCTACTTAGAGTTCTCAGAAGATCAGCTCGCTAAAATTCAAAACGATATCTTGAGTCGACTTTATCAACAAGGCGGCAAGTGGCACTGTATTATCCCTTTGCAGCTGTTTAATCAACGTTGGGGCGCACTCTCTTTCACTAACTTCCACGACAATAAAACCAAATTGGGTTTAGAAGACATTAAGCGTCTGAAGCTTGTGTGTGAGATGTGGCTTTGTTATTGGCAGCATTCAACATTAGCGCGAACGTTGAATCAAAGTGAGAACTTGTGGGAAGACGATAGTGATAAGCTGTTGTTGTTATCGAAAAAGCAAACCAAAGTGCTATCACTTATCGCTCAAGGGTACACTGCCAAGGAGTGTGCAGATAAATTGCACCTCAGCCCGCGTACCATCGAATCACATAAGTACCGAATACTTGGGTTAATGAACCTGAATAATCACAATGAATTAGTTCAATTTGCTTTGCGTAACGGCTTAGGGATTACTGAAAATAGAGATGCGACTCGATAGGCTTGTTTATCCTGGTTCCGCTACTCATCAGTTACTCGTTGCCTTCACTTAACGCAAACTTTATCTCATCCGATGAAAAACCTTTACGGCTGAGCATCGCATAAGCCTTAGAGCGCTCTTTATGGTCATTAAGATCGTAAGACTTTTTCTGTAGTTGTTCTAAACAAGACGAGTAGAAGTCCAGTTGCTCTTCGTTGATTAATCGATCGATTAACGCTGATAGCTCGCTGGTGTCGATTTGTCGTTGTTTCAGCTCTTGCTGAATGGCAGTCAACCCCTTCCCTTTTCGCGCGTATTTCAACACTTCTTTCTCTAAATCAGCTTTCTCGGCTTTGATCTGAATATTAGTCTTGAGCTCATGAGCTTGCGGATGCTGATCGATAGCAACCTTGACTTGTTGATAGCTGAAGCCACGTTTTTGCAGTGTCGCTACAAGCTTTTCACGGCTCATGGTAAAACCCGAATAGTAATGATTGATTCGATCGATCAAGATCATTTGTTCATCGATGTTTTTATCAGCAGATACCTTATGAATCGCATCCGAAATAACCAAATCTGTTAGCCCTTTCTTCTTCAACTTCTCAATGATGTATCGCGAACCAAATTCGCCAAAAAAAGCTTGCTCGACAAATTGCTCTGCAAAATCCTGATCAGACTTTAGATAGCCGTAACCTTTCAAGTTCCTCAAGGCTTCGTCAATCCAATCTTGATTGTCCGTTTTCACTTTCAGTTTCGCAGTCAACTCGCTTTCAGTCATATCCCTCTGAGTTAAATGCCACATAGCAGAGTTCATAACACTTTCGATTCGTCGCGCTTTTCTTACCGTTGCTTTTTTCATATCCGGGTTTTGCTGTGAATCATCCATTCAATTTCAACTATCAAGATTAAGCCTGCCCCATGATAACGTAATTCTGAGTTGCGTGAAGTGTGGCAGCGGAATGAAGTTTAAGATAAAACGACAACAAAAAATGGACGCCGAAACAGCGTCCATTTAATTATCACGTTAATCAATGAGTGATTAGCTCTCTTCGTGGTTGTATACATGCACATCACGTTGAGGGAACGGAATAGTGATGCCTTCTTCGTCGAAGCGTTTCTTCACAGTTTCCGTCACATCCCAATACACATCCCAATAATCGTCGGTCTTAACCCACGGCCTTACCACGAAATCTACAGAAGATGTGTTCAAGGTATGAAGCTTGATCATATGCTCTGGTTTTTTCAGTACTTTAGGGTGCGCAATAATGATGTCGTTTAAGACGGCTTTCGCCTTATCAATATCATCAGAGTAGCCAATGCCAAACACCATATCGACACGTCGAACACGTTCTGCAGTAATGTTGTTGATAACATCACCCCAAATTTTATTATTTGGAATCACCAAACGCTGGTTATCGATAGTCTGTACTGTGGTTGATACAAGGCTCATGTCTTTTACCGTGCCTTGAACACCCGCCACTTTCACCATGTCACCCACATCGTACGGGCGGTAGATCAAGATCATCAAACCAGAAGCAAAGTTAGATAGCGTATCTTGCAATGCGAAACCAATGATCACACCAGCAACACCGAAACCGGTTAGCAGTGGTGCTAGCTCTATCCCGATTTGTGACAGCGCGATAAGCAAACCGATAAACACGACGGCTTTCGATGCAATTGACACAAAGAAGTCCTGCATCAATACACTGAAGTCCATTTTAGAATGCGACACACTCTTACGAACGGTTTTGCGCGCAACGTTCGACAGTAGACGTGTTACATACAAAATACCTAAGAACAGAGCCAGTTTAACAACGAATGATGGCGTGTTCTCGAATGCCCACGCACTAAATGAACGAAGCCAGCCATCTAAAAGCTCCAATGCAACATCAACGTCTAACACATCAGCGTTAATGTCTCCCGTTGTCGCCAACAACACTCGCTTGTATGAGGTTACGTCGACGCCAAACGGTTCCATCAGAGATATTGTCTCTTCTAAGCTCGCAACCATTACGCTCGTGCGCTCACTGAAGCGCTCAAGCTCCTTCTTGATAGTCGCTTTCTCTTCTTCATTAACAAACGACAAGCGTGCTTCTAAATCTTGTCGCTGCGTATCTGTGTAGAGAATCGCATTCGTTAGGTATTTAGAACGAGACACTAAC
The DNA here is from genome assembly GCF_002876325.1 of Vibrio sp. 10N.261.52.A1. Classification (NCBI taxonomy): domain Bacteria; kingdom Pseudomonadati; phylum Pseudomonadota; class Gammaproteobacteria; order Vibrionales; family Vibrionaceae; genus Vibrio; species Vibrio sp. 10N.261.52.A1. Next base: position 16,576 of record NZ_MCYD01001258.1, on the reverse strand, counting down.
GCCTTTTTCAGCGTATCTTCCGATGCAGTAACATCGACACCACGCTCTTTTGACCATGCTAATGTTTTCGCAAGCTGCTGGTAGTAGGTGTCCATCATCCCGATTCGTTTCTGAATACGTAATTCAAGACGCTTCTTAACATCGCCTTCAGCCGAACGATTTTCTTTACTCATTGAAACGATTTTATCTTCGTTCAATGTCAGTAATTTCTGTAAAAGTTCTACCTGCTGAGCCAGAACGGCATCTAGCCCTTCTTTCTTGTCTGAAGAGAGTTGTGTAAATATCTCCTCACGTAGCCCTTGGTTCTTGCGTCTCAAAATATCTTCAAGAAAGGGTTTCTCAGCATCATGCGCCGTTTCTAATGTTGCCAGATCGAGCATAAGCTGATCTTGTACTTGTGCTATCTTATCGACACTTTGCGCGAAACTTCCGAATGCGACAAACGTCAACATTAACAATAGACAACGCCAAACCTTCATCATATTAATTCCTATTACTGTCTAAATTGACCCTATAAATAGTAGTAAAAAGAAGATGGATAACAAGCATTTAAACGTATGTTGTGTTAAAACTTCGCAAAATATCAGCCCGTATCTAATATTTGAGAGTTCCAATCGCTCTCCATGATCTGTAGAGTACGCATCCAACAAAGAATAACGACTGAGATCGGCTTTAGGCGCATGCTTTAACACGCCTTATTACCCGGTATTGGTTACAGCAAGAGAATGAAAAAATGAACAACGAACTTGATGTAATTAAAACGCTTGAAGAACTAGAACAATTCCTAATTTCAGTAGAATCTGGCGGTTTAGGCCTAGAAGGTGTTGAAGGCGTTGGTATGGCGACCAATAACTCTGACGGTCGTCACTTTGTTGCTGTATTCAATAGCAGCCACCAGGTTCTACTTGCTCGTTGGATTACTGACGAAGTATTTGAAAACGGCAAAGACCTAGTGCGTAACGGCCCACGCCGCAGTCACTAAAACGGCTAAGCAGGAAGTTAGAATACTAAGCTTCTGCAGCCACAGATAAGAATTGAACAAGCCCAATCAGATTCCAGGTGAATGATTGGGCTTTTTTGTACCCGAAATCATCGCAAACGTTTATTAGCGGCACCGTAAAAAGAAATATTAAAAAGATCAGATTCTTATGAACTTAACTCAAATCGCGGTGCCTTAACGTCTAGGTTTGGTGATGATACACCTTTGGGCTTTGACAGTTTTATGACTTGTAGCACAAAGCAAAGTTATCTAAGCTAGCCGCCGTGAAATGAGCTGTTTGATAACTCTGTGATTAAAAATAGTTCGTCAATTTAAAGACCAAGATCCAATACTAACTGACTCTATTACTGATTGATTTGCTAAGCACACCTAGATTCTTTTTATCTCACCAAAACCGCCAACAAAAGCAATCGCTTTGGGCGCTTTTCCTTACCGGACTGGTTATCATAACTTGTCTGGCGAGTACGCTGTCTGCAAATAAAGTTACGTTTTCCAACTATTCTATTAGTCAATCAACGCGTCTTGGTACTGAAAGCAGTGATCCGCAAGCCTCTATGGCTTCGTCTGAAAAAATGTCTGAGCTTTATTCCAGCGTATTCGGTCCTCAAGCATCTAAATCACTGTCTGCGCCAACTTCGAGTGCCTGTGACCTGAGCTCTAAAATGCTCACCTTCGCAACACCTAAAACTGGCTGGCTGATCCCTTTTATTCTTCTGATCGCTGTAGCATTCAGCCTTCCACCTCACATATCGAGATTATCCAGAGAAAATCATCGCTCTGCTCGACCAACAAAGCACCGCTTACACTTAAAGCACTGTATATTTAGAGAATAAATAACCGGGCCATTACACCCTTTTATTTATTTTTTGGAGATACATTTGTGTACAACACACTTCTAACTAAGTTTGCCGATTGTTTGGCATTCTGCATGCGTACATGCGCGAAAACTATAGTCACTGCCCTACTGGTAATGACGTCATTCACAGCTCTGGCACAAACGACCGGCTGGCTGAGTGTGCCTGAGCACCCGCCTGTAAAGATGCGAATGATGTCGACAGGAGAACAATCCGATGACGGTTCTCAAATTCAGACCGTACTCGATGTCGTGCTCGATGGAGACTGGAAAACCTATTGGCGTAGCCCTGGTGAAGGAGGCATCCCGCCAAGCTGGGACTGGTCTGGCTCCACCAACATCGAATCAGTTGAGTGGCATTGGCCTATCCCTAAATATTACGAGCAGCTAGATGTAATGACATTGGGCTATAAAAAGCATGTCAGTTTCCCAGTTACGCTCACATTGAAAGACAACACCAAGCCTGCAATATTCAAGGCGTCTTTCACCTTTCCGTCATGTACCAATATCTGTGTTTTAACCGATTACGACATTGAATTGCCGATTGACCCACAAACATTGGAGCTCGATGAAGAAGCCATGTTTTTGTTCAATCAGGGCATGAGTCAGTCTCCACGCGAAGCTAATCGAGCTTCTGTGAATGGCCTGTACTGGGACAAAAGCAAACAACAATTGGTAACTCAGCTGACGAGTAAAGATGGCTGGGATAAACCTATGGTACTGATTGACGGCGAAGAGGTAATCGATGACTTCTTCTCTCAGCCTACCGTTCATATTACCGACAATACAATGACTGCGGTATTTGACGTGAGTAACTGGATTGGCGAAGTCGATCTAACCGATCGCACGGTAAGTGTTACAGTCTCAGATACCAACTTTGCTGAAGAGATGACAGCTAAAGTAGGCTCAGAGCCAATCGCTTATCAAGAGAGCAACAACGGCTTTATTGCGATGATCGGTTTCGCCTTAATTGGTGGTTTGATCCTCAACATCATGCCATGTGTGTTACCCGTTTTAGGAATGAAGCTAAACAGCATCATTCAAAATCAAGGTGCCTCTCATCGTCATATTCGCCTTTCGTTCTTGGCTTCTGCTGCAGGTGTGATTACTTCATTCGCACTGCTAGCGCTTGGCATGACACTCCTAAAAGTAGGTGGTAATGCGATTGGGTGGGGAATCCAATTCCAAAATGTTTGGTTTATCGGATTCATGCTCATCATCACCTTACTGTTTTCAATCAACCTACTTGGTTTATTCGAATTCAGACTGCCTTCAGGTTTGAACACTTGGATGGCAACCAAAGGGGACGATTCACATTCGGGTCACTTCGTTCAAGGCATGTTTGCCACACTCTTAGCAACACCGTGTAGCGCGCCATTCCTGGGTACCGCCGTAGCTTATGCACTTGGGGCAAGCTACCAAGAACTATGGGCTATCTTCATTGCACTTGGCATTGGTATGAGTGCACCTTGGCTAATCTTCGCTCTGTTTCCAAGGCTAACCAAATTGCTGCCGAAACCGGGCGCGTGGATGTTCAAAGTTAAGTTGGTATTTGGCTTAATGATGTTCATCACCAGCTTGTGGTTAACAAGCTTACTGACCCCATTCATCGGTAAGTTCCCGACCATCCTGCTGTCTCTGTTTATTGTTGTTTCAGTATTGATTTGGATTGGCATGAAACTAGGTCGTAAAGTGCTGGTGCCAATCATGGCAACCACTACTCTAACGTTTGGTGCTGCGCTCATCATTGGTAGCGTGACAGCTGATAACTGGGCGACCCCGATTGTCGATGACCTACCTTGGCAGAAGTTAGATGCTAAACAAATTCCTCAGTTAGTTGAGGAAGGTAAAACGGTCTTTGTCGATGTGACGGCTGAGTGGTGTATCACCTGTAAAGCAAACAAGATCGGTGTGATTCTCCAAGATCCGGTGTACAGCCACCTACAGCAAGAAGACATTGTTTTAATGAAAGGCGATTGGACAACACCGAGTGAAAGCGTCACCCAATACCTGCAAAGCAATGGGCGATTCGGTGTTCCATTTAACATCGTTTACGGTCCAAGCTACAAAAAAGGCATCCCTCTCCCCGTGATTCTCGACAGTGACACGGTTGTTCAAGCTATCGATGCAGTGAGGTAATCAATGAAGACTCCCAACGCTAAAGATACAACTGGCACAACGGAAAGTGGCAATGCAAAGCACGAAGTGAAAAAGCAGAGCCGTCTTAAGAAGTGGGGAAAAGAGCTCATCTCAATGATCTTGATCGTAGGCGTTGTCTCTTTTGCCATGGATTTTTATCACAGTAGAAACATGCCTCAAGGAGATGCCATTCCAATCGTGGGTCAATCGATCCAAGGTGAGGATATTGACGTCATTGAGCTCAGTAAAAATGGCAAACCAGTGATTGTCTACTTTTGGGCTACCTGGTGCGGTGCTTGCAAACTGGTGAGCCCTACCGTGAGTCGCTTCAGCGATTCACATCAAGTCGTCTCTGTTGCTTTGTCCTCCGGGCCAGATGAACGAGTACAACGTTTCATGAATGCCAAAGAGTATGATTTCCCTGTGATTAATGATCTTTCTGGTTCGATCAGCAGAAGTTGGGGCATCAATGTCACACCAAGTATTGTCATCATCAAAGATGGAAAGATAAGCAGTATCGCCACGGGCGTTACTTCTCCAATCGGACTTTGGCTAAGAACTTACTTTGCATAACTTATCTGCAACACAGGCCATTAGGTCAATTTAAACCAACTAAAGAACACTAGCGCGAGCGCAACTCAATTGGCGCTCGCCATTAAAAGAATTTGAGATTAATAACATGAAAAAACTTCTGATTAGCACACTGATTTTAGGCTCAATGATGAGCGCAAGCGCTTTCGCAGAACTAAACAAAGAGCAAGTACAGCAGCTTGAGGAGATCAACCAATTCCTCAAAGAGAACCCTTCTACAATTTCGGGGCTACACACCAGCTTAGAGCAGTATGTTGCAGGGCAAGCGCAAGCAAAGAAAGCTCAAGCAGAGAGCCATGATTGGCTGTACAACAACGATGCTCATCCAATTACCGGAAACCCTGATGGTAAGTCGGTGATCATTAACTTCACCGACTACAACTGCCCATTCTGTAAGCGCTTAGAAAAAGGCTTGGTTCAACTAGCCTCAGAAGACAGTGATATTAAGATCATCAATGTTTACCTGTCGTTCAAACAGCAACAAGTAAGCGGCCTTGATACCAATGCAGCGTTATATGCGATGAAAGTTTGGAAGGATAAGCCAGAAGCATTCCCAGAAGTCGACAGATTACTGATGGCGAAAAGTGGCATTCACACCAAATCATCACTGCAAGCAGTCGCGAAGAAAACAGGAACAGAAGCACAATTAGAAACGACACCGGACCAAAGCCAAACACTGCTAACCAACCACCAAACGTTTAGTGCACTCGGTTTAACAGGCACACCAACATTGATGATGAATGGGCAAATCTTACCAGGGTATGTTCCTTACGATCGCTTAAAAGAAATTGTGGATGAGGCTTTTTTATCACGCTAATAAGTAAAGATAAAGCCACCCATTAAAAGCCCCAAAAGCCTACTTGTTTAACTCACAGTAGGCTTTTTTGTTTATCAGTATTTGATCGCAGCGGTTAGAGGTCATGACTGTAAGGTCATCATTTTGAAATAGAAAAACACTCTAAGTGTCACCGTCTCGCAATGGATTCTTAATCTATTCTCGTTAGCCTAAAAGCAGTTCTGTCGAAGAGTGCGAAGACGTGTTAACTCGCGACAACTGTCCTTTGACCGAGCTTGGCTCGGTCTTTTTTTAGGTGTTTCAAAGGTGATAGAGCAAGTGCCTAAAGGTGAAAGTCGATAGGAGCTAACTCAATAAACGACAGACAAGCGCGCCAGGTTCTCTCAACGCATCCACGTTATAGCTAAGGACACGTCCAGCAGACGGCGCGTGATAACGACGGCACTCATTACCAAACGCATCATATTGAACAGCCAACAAGTCATCCTTATCTACACTTTGTAGAAGTTCAACTTGAGGCAGCACAAATCCACCAATATCAGCACGAATCGACACCACGTTGTTGCCTTCAACCCAATCCATGCCAGGTAACTGCTTGTTTATCTGGTCACAGGCTTGATCAGATTCAAACATGTCATAGTAAGAGAGCATATTAAATACGCCGTCAACCGCTCTTTGAATCATATCGGGCTGAGTAAACTTACCCATCCCTACTTCAACCGTAATACTTGGAATTCCACTTCGATTCCAAACCGTTTCAAGAATGCCGGGATCGCCGGGATCATTGAGCACGCAGTCTGGCTGCATCAGTCTCGCCATCTCTAAACATTGGTCAATTCTGTAATCCGCAAATACATATAGCGGGTATACCGCACCACGAGTCTGGGTATGCAAGTCGACAGCAAAAGTAGCATTATGCTTGAGTAAGCGTTCCCATAAAGAAGCAACAAAGCGCTCGGCTGCTAAGCCATGTGGGTCTCCGGGGAAAAGTCGATTGAGGTTCGCAGGGCAAGAACCCGGGTCGGAAGAGATAAAGTCTCGACTATGGTTTAGTAAACCTGACAAATTCACCGTTGGTACAACAGTCACAGTTCCTTTTAGCTCTTTACCCACTAAATCTCGAATAATTTGCTGTGCAGCTAACACGCCATTGAGCTCGTCGCCGTGGATACCAGCGGTGATCATCAATTTAGGTCCATCTTGGCTACCTTTAAAAACAGAGACAGGCATATTTTTTGGTTGTCCTAACCCATCACTGGTGACTTGAAACCAAAACTGATGCTCTCCAATCGGCAAGTCTTCAACATTCAAAGAGCCAATAACCTGCCTGCCTTGTAAAACATCCCCTAAGTACTCTGTTCTCATCCAACTTCTCCATGCTTTTGAACAAAATCTATTCTGTTGCCAGTTTTTGCATCATAGAGGATATCGTAACCAGTACAAGCAGTTAATCAGCCAAAGAGACGCTACTCGTTTGCTCTCCCTCCCACTTCCTCAATTTATCTTTCAGATTGAGACCGCCCCGGTTACCACTCTCCAATTACTCTATTTGGATAACTATTCACTAATCACTCAACCATTTGAAACAAAAGTGCAATAAAATCAACACTTAAAAAAGTTCCCTATTCACTGAAATGTAATTTTATAGAAATGAAAGCTTAATTTAGCTGCTCTAAATTAGCTTCATATCGAAACGGAGAGCACTTCGCTCACGGATTTTAAAATACAAGGTAAGTGATTATGAAAAAGGCAGTTCTAGCTTCTGCAGTAGTAGCAGCACTAGTTTCAGGTTCATCTCTAGCAGCTACCGTTTACAGCTCTGACGGTACTGAGCTTAAGATTGGTGGTCGTGCGGAGGCTCGTTTCAATGTCTCTGATAACAACGAAAGTGCATCTGACAGCTCTTTTAAAGACAAGTCACGTGCTCGCGTAAACATTTCAGGCAAAACTCAAGTTTCTGATGGATTATACGGCTTTGGCAAATATGAAGCTGAGTTTACAGGGGATACGTCTGTTGGTGTTAACGGAGAAAAAACTGACTCACTTACTAACCGTTACTTCTTTGCTGGTCTTGGTACTAACTTCGGCGAGTTTTCTTACGGTAAGCAAGACTCAGCTCAAGTAATGTTGACAGATATTACGGATACGATGGCTACATTTGGTGCAGATGCCGCTGATGCTGTTGCTGGTAACAAAGACAAACGTGAAAACAACTTCCTTTACTCTGGCGAGTTTGATGCACTGACAGTTCAAGCAAACTACATAGCTGCGGATGAAAAAGATGCGGACAGCTTTGGTCTTGCGGCTATGTACAACTTAGGAGCTTTTGACCTTGGTGCTGGTTACGTTGCTCAAAAGAATGGCAACTTCGATGATGACCAAATTAACCTTGTAGCTCAATTCTCAATGGATGCATTTACTGTTGGTGGTCTATACACAATGGCTTCAGTAGCAGATGAAGATTACACTGGCTACGAGCTATCAGCTATTTTCAAAGCAACTAAACAACTATCGTTGATTGGCGTATATAACTACGGTGAGTTCGATAAAGCGGCTGACGAAGAGGCAAACAACATTGCTATTGAAGCAGTATATAAGTTTAACAGCCACATCCGTACCTATGCTGGTTACAAATTTGAACAGCTGGACAATAAAGACGATCAACTGCAAGCTGGCATTCGCTACGACTTCTAATCTCAATTTACTTTAGGTAGACACTAAAAAGGTTGGGCAATTGCTCAATCTTTTTTCATATTCGAATATTCTGACCAACTTCATCGATGCTTTTTCTGGTTAAGTGGTGCTAAATCCGTATCATAGGCAAACCACATCAAATAATTAGAAACATCATGTCACAACACCATCCGATCCAAGGCGCTAGCTGGATGCTTACCGCAGGCTTAGCCTTTGCCGTAATTAACAGCCTGACTCAAATTGCTAGCATTCATTTCGGACTGACTTCTACTACCGTTGCCGTCATTCAATACGCCATCGCTTTATTAGCCATTCTTCCTTACTTGAAAACACTAGGTATTCGCCGCGCACTCCAGACCGACAACCTCAAACTGCACGTATTCCGTGTCTTTTTGTCGGTCATTGGTATCCAGCTTTGGATATGGGCGCTCGCTTACCCTGTGCCGATCTGGCAAGGTATCGCACTGCTGATGACCTCTCCGTTGTTTGCGACGATAGGCTCAGGACTGTTCTTAAAAGAAAAAGTTGGTGCTGCACGCTGGGGAGCAACATTAGCGGGCTTCATTGGTGCAATGATCATTCTAGAGCCATGGGCCGAAGACTTTAGTTGGGCAACCTTATTACCTGTTGGCGCTGCATTCTTTTGGGCGTGCTACTCGCTGATGGTGAAGAAGCTGTCATCACAAGATAGCCCATCAACCATGGTGGTTTATCTCCTGCTATTGATTACACCGTTCAACATCATGTTAGCCGTGCCTGACTGGCAAACACCAAGTGGCACTACCATTTGGGGTATTCTAGCTGTAATTGGCGTGTTAACCGCCCTCGCACAATGGGCCATTGTAAAAGCCTACTCAGTGGCTGATGCATCCTTTGTCCAACCCTTTGATCATGCAAAATTACCTCTAAATGTACTGGCTGGATGGCTGGTATTCAGTTGGGTGCCGCCTGGTCGTCTATGGTTAGGTGCGGCAATCATTATTGCCTCTGTCGCCTTCATCACTCACTGGGAAACAAAAAAACCAGCTAAAGAGAAGAAAATTTAGAAGGTTTGAAATAAATAGTTCTGCTGTCCGTTCTATATTGATAAGAGAATTTGAAGCGAGGTCGTAACCATGAAGAAACCAATCAAGATTACACTGTACCGTTGGGCAGGCAGCTGGGGTCCATTTAAAGTAAACATCCCATGTGGAGAATGTACCCTTACCAAAGACATTCTGAAGGACACCTTTGAGAATGAACTGGCAGATGTCGATGTCGAACTAGAAGTGAAAGATTGGTTGTCTCACTGGTGGGAGCCTCTAAAGCTTGGGGCTTGGCACGCTCCTATCTTAGTTGTGGAAGGTAAGGTAGTCAGCCAAGGTGAAGCGCTTAACCGTGGCGTACTCGTACAATCGGTAATCCAAGAGTGGACGAAACGAGACAGCCTAAAAGGCAACATTGTTTACGGCAAAGCGACCTGCCCTTACTGCGTAAAAGCTAAAAAGATGCTAGATGAAGCAGGTGTCGAGTATACCTACCATGATGTGGTTAAAGACAGTGCAGCTCTGTATCGAATGATTCCAGAGGTAAAGGCACATATTGGTGAAAAAACGCCAGTGACCGTGCCTCAGATCTGGCTTAATGGTAAGTACATCGGCGGGGCTGATAACTTGGAAGCATGGATGAAAGAAAATGGTCTAGATTCCATTCCAAACAATGTGGTCGACTTATCCAATCAATCAGCAGGCTGATCTTTCTTAGAAAATTTCAGTCGCCCATTAATATTTTTTGTGTCCATCCACAATAGATCAAAGCGATAACATCACCTATCGCGCATACGAAAAAGGCCTTAAATTTCAATGAGTTTAAGGCCTTTTAAAATTCCGTTTTGAAAAATGCTTACTTAGCCATTTTCTTCATCATTCGCTTGATGAATGATGCTTTTTTCGGCTTTGACTTGCCGTACATTGCTTCGTGCATCATGTTTTTTGCTGCCATTTGACCAAGGTATGCGTTGCCTAGTTCGTAGTTCATGCTTATCTCCGCACATAATCAACTTTCTTGTGCGCGGATTTTACACTTAACACTCACAAAAAAAAGATCCAAATCACACTTTATTGCAAGTTGATAACTTTATTTCAGAACGCCTTTTTTGGTTCAAGAGGTGGCTTGGAACATTCACAAAAAAGCAGCCACTTGGGCTGCTTTTTAACATGTTTCGCTTAATAGCATCGGCTTTTCAAGCTACAACCATTACTTACACTTGTTAGCTACGCTTTGGCTGTCGGTAAGTTTTACCAGCAATTTGATAAGTCTCTTTTTGCTTTAGTTCGAACATTGTTTCAAAGAACCAAGCGGCAAATTTGATCAAGTCATCACCTTCGTTCATCACATGCTCGATGTACTCTTGCTCTTCGCCTTGTTCATTTTCTTGAAGCGTCACGTGGTAAATGCGCTTTTCGCCTTCCACTTCAGCTAGCGCAAATTGACCAGTCAGTGATGCGGCAGCCTCAGCGACTTCAGTATCCTCATTGGATTTCAATAGCTCAAGTGCCTGTGGCAGGCCATCTAGTGCGCAGATAGCTTTTACCAGTACTTCAAATTCATTTTGCTGCATTTTTTATTACCTATTAAATGGACGCCGGTATTGTAGAAAACCATCTATCCAAATACAACGTCTTAAACGTCGTATACACAAACATCAACACAGGAAACTAACTGTATTCGACTTCGGTATCGCTAAGCTTCTTTTTCATTCGTATTGAAGACCATAACACCGAGCCCATACCCGCGCCGATCAACAGGTAAAACACACCAAGTTGTAAATGAGTCGTTACCCAACTCTCAACCAAGTACCCACCTAACAAACCCGCTAAGCACATTTGAATCGAGCCAGATAATGCAGAGACAGCACCCGCTTGTTTCTTATGTGGTTCCAACAACATGCTAATAGAGAGAGGGAATGAGATACCCTGGGCAATGGTCAGCCAAGTAAACGCCCATACCAAGTTAAAGATGGTTAATTCATGTGTCAGCAACCAAACTCCAGACGCTAAAATGATCAAGATTGCAAAGCTCATTAATTGAGGCGTACTAAAACGACGATTCAAAACATTCAATGTCACACTGCCAATCATCAACCCCGCCGAAGGAACAATCATCAATGAGCCGTATTCCGCAGCTGTCAATCCTAATTGCTCCTGCATTAAGAATGGGAACAAGGATAACGATACCAAACTCGCCATGTAACTCATCCAGTTGTAACTAGCGCTACTTAACACTTGTCGATTGGTTATCAAACTTCCGTAGTTCTTAACGACTTGGCTCACTTGGAAACTACTCTTACCGTAGGGCAGCGTCTCGTGAAGAACAAAGTAACCCAAAGTGAATATCGCGAGTAGATAGAGTAAAACAAACAAGAACACCGCTTCCCAGCCAAGGTGGAATGATATCCAGCCACCGAACACTGGCGCTATGATCGGCATGATTGAAGCGGTAATCGAAATATAAGACAACGCTTTAGTAAGCTGAGCGCCATCATAACTATCGCGGAGGACGCTACGCCCGAGCACTGAGGCACTACCTGCCCCTAAGCCTTGTAACAAACGGCCTACTTCTAGTGCTGTCATGTTGTCAGAAAAGACCACACAAACAACAGTACCAATCAAATAAACACCCTGACCTAACAAGAAGATAGGTCTTCGTCCAACTGCATCAGACATCGGTCCGTAAAATAGTTGAGATAAACCAAAGCCCACTAAAAATAGTGTGACGAGCAGCTGTACATCAACCTGAGTGACACTTAAGTCAGCAGCAATCAGCGGCAGTGATGGCAGGTAAATACTGACACCCACTTGCCCAGTAGCAATGATCATCATTGCCAACAGTAATGGTGTTTTTTTAAAGATCGATTGGCTCAAAAAATTTCCTTTTCGTTTGTTATTTGTTCATAGATGAGTTTACATTCAGAGCCAGCAATTGATAATGAACCAAATTGGAATTTGATTAAGTCCCAACAGGAAATAATATGGATTGGATACTTAACGTAAAAAGTTATGTGAAAGTGGTGGAAGAAGGCAGTTTTAACGGTGCAGCCCGCAAGCTCAATACCACCAGCTCAGCAATCAGTAAAAGAGTAAACTGGCTTGAAGAGCGTATCGGGACTCAGCTGCTAAAACGGACGACTCGCTCGATTAGCCAAACCGAAGCAGGCGCACTCTTTTACCAACGAGCCAAAGATCAGCTCGATAACTGGCAGTCGATCATTGATGAGACTCGCTCGGTTAACCAAACCCCTGCTGGCCTATTAAAAATTGGGGCGACTATCGCAGTTGGCTCTAAATTTTTGGTCCAGCATATGGACGACTTCCTAGAAAAGTACCCGGATATTAAAGTGCAGCTCATCACCACAACCTCGGGACAATTGCCTGAACTTGGCTTAGATCTGGTGATAAGTCGCGAACTTGAACAACTCAACTCGTTAAGCTTTAAAAAGACACCTTTGTTCGAGCACAAAGCCGGTTTCTATGCCGCTCCGAGTTACTTGGCGAAACACGGCTACCCAAGCTGTGAACAAGATTTGGAACAACACAATTCGCTAATTTGGGGGGAGCGTCCTACTCGTGAGGTTACGCTAACGAAAGGACAACGAATCACATTGAATGGAAACTTTGCGACAACCAACCCTGAAGCTCTATTCCATGCAGCAAAGAGGGGCATGGGCGTGTTGTTGACCATCAAAGCGATGATTAAAGAAGATCTGAAACAAGGGACATTAGTTCCAGTATTGCCAAATATCACAGCAGATGAGGTGATGGTTTACGCTTACTACCCTAAGCTTGATTACTCGCATACGCGAACCAAACTGTTTTTAGACCACCTCAAAGATAGGCTCGATAAGGAGCGTAGCACTCAGATTTTGTGAAATTAGTCACAAATAAATTTGAAAAAATATGCAGCGAGGTCAATAATAAACAAGACGCATATCACAATTGTACGCGGTGATTCTGGTTAACTATGGATGGTGACTATGACTCAACATACACAGAACGGCATAATAAACACAGAGCGCATAGGTCGCTTATTGAAGTTGGAAGGTGTCGACCTTCTTGAGTCTGCTGTGCTCACCTTACATCAAACCTTTGATACGCAGTACACCAGCATCATTGAGAAGAAGTACTTTCCAGACCAAATTGTTCCTCTCGTTATCGCGCACTCTGATCATGTTTTACACGATAAGATAAATGCACGTCACGGGCATATCTACCAGCAGGCCGTTAATCAAAAACACCCGGACTGCTCGTTTGCTCAATATGTCGTTCAATCTCTACCGACATCCGCCTTTCGACAGGAGATAACTTCACAGAACTCTATCGCGATCCCAACTCGCACTCAGAGTGGTGAAGTGATGGGCGTACTGTTTTCAACTTTCACGTCACCGCTTAGCCCAACTCAGCAACAAGAGGTAATCAAACATCATCAGCTATTCGCCGACATCATTATCCATACACTAAGGGAGATGTGGTTCAACGACCGTTCTGAGCAACTGGTGAATCAACTTAGCTATGAAGTCTCGCACGACAGCTTAACAGGCTTACTCAACCGTAGCTGCTTGTCAGATACCCTAGAGTCAATCACTCAGCAAAGCGTAACTCCCTTCTCCGTTGCCTTACTCGATATCAATAGCTTTAAAGCGATCAACGACCAGCACGGTAACTATATTGGTGACAAAGTGCTGCAGTTCGTTGCTGAAACGTTACGCCGCACCTTACCCGAAAACAACCTGACATTCCGTACCGCAGGCAACGAGTTTGCTTTCATCACCTACCACTCCGACCCAATCGCCATTTGTGAGCAAATACTAGCGAAGATCAAACAAGGCTACTCAAGCGTCGACATCAAGATCGATTTTGAGGTCAGTATTGGTATTGCTCGCTCAGAAGGAGACAACAAGGATGTCGAGCAGATCATCTTCAACACCAGCTTGGCATTAAAAGAGTGTAAACAAAGCCCCGATACCCACATTCAATGTTATGACACCCATCTAAGATTTCGCTACCAAAGAAAGGCGGAGCTCATTGCCGCACTGCGAAGTGAACTTGAAAACCCTATTTCCAATAACCTAACGCCAGATGGCAATGGCATGTACGTGGTTGCCCAACCTATCGTTGGCCGAGGGGAAAAACGTTGGGAATACTTTGAGGTGCTGACACGCTGGAAAACCGCTCAACATGGCGATATCTCTCCAGTGGAGTTTATTCAAGTAGCAGAAGAGTCTGGATTGATTGTTGAACTGGGTGAACGCATCATCGAGTTAGTCTGCCGTGCAAAGAAAACGTTGGAGCAAGGGCTAGGTTATAAAATCAAGCTCGGGATAAACTGCTCTGCCCACGAGCTTACCGACTCTAAACGTTATATCTCTTACCTTACTAGGACCATTGAGCAACATCACTTTACAGCAAACGAGTTTGTTATCGAGCTAACCGAAACCGTGCTGCTGTCGCACACTCAAGAGACTAAAGCTGCCCTCAACTATCTTAGAGAGCAAGGTTTCACTATTGCATTAGACGATTTCGGTACTGGCTATTCCAGTCTGAATTACATACACAGCTACCCTATCGATTGCATTAAAATTGATGCGACCTTCATTCGAAACTTACTCACAAATTCGACTTCAGAGAGCGTCGTTTGGTTGATAATCCAATTAGCCCAACGGCTTGATGTATCGTTGGTAGCTGAAGGAGTAGAGAAACATGAGCAGTTAGAAAAGCTGCACGCAATGGGGTGCGACAAAATTCAAGGGTATTTCTATTCGCCACCAATGAGACCGGAAGCGATTGTTAGTTACGTGACCCACTCCGAAACCCTCGCTTAAAGGTGTTCCACCTCCAGAGAAGGGCCAACTCTTGAGCGCAAAAAAGCCGCGATATTGAACTCAATAATTAAATATTGAGCTCAGCATCGCGGCTGCTTCAATAACTTGTTCTTCAAAGCTTATTGATAACGACTAAACGTCATTCATTAGCTCTTGCTTGATTGCGCTTCTAACGCTTTTTGTAACAAGGCATCCGCTTCATCACGAGCAGCGACAAACGTTGATTTTTCCTTTTTAGGCACAGAATCTGCCATTGGAATATTGGCTTTCATCGCATCGACAGGACGACCACGTTCAATCAATTCGTAATGAAGGTGTGCCCCAGTAACTCGACCCGTTTTCCCTGATAATCCAATACGTTGGCCACGAGAAACCGTTTGTCCTTTACGAACCAAAATCTTGCTTAAGTGGAGGTAACGCGTTTTATACGTACTACCGTGTTGAATCACTACGTAGTTACCT
Organism: Vibrio sp. 10N.261.52.A1; assembly: GCF_002876325.1. Lineage (NCBI taxonomy): Bacteria > Pseudomonadati > Pseudomonadota > Gammaproteobacteria > Vibrionales > Vibrionaceae > Vibrio > Vibrio sp. 10N.261.52.A1. Next base: position 1,185 of record NZ_MCYD01001258.1, on the reverse strand, counting down.
GCATAAGGGTGTTTACGCGTCATGATCACTTTGCCGTCACCGGTTGCCTGAACTGGCGTACCAATCGGCGTTGCGAAGTCAGTACCGTTGTGCGGTGAAACTCGACCTGTCACTGGGTGCAAACGCTTAGGGTTGAATTGAGAGCTTTGACGCCAGCCGCTGCTTACCGGATAACGTTGGAAAGCACGTTGCAAGCTATCACCGTTCGCATCGTAGTACTGCCCATCAGTATGTAAGTACGCAGAAACAATGCGGTTCTTGTTGATGATCTTAATCGCTTCAATCTCGCGCTTGCCAGTAGCAACACCATCGACAAACTGTACTTTCTGCAGCACTTCAAACTTATCGCCAGCACGTAGGTCGCGACTAAAGTTCAACTTGTCTTTTAATAAGGTAACAACGTGGTCAATCTCAAGGCCATTTAGACCCAGTTTATTTGCTGATACAGAGAAACTGCCTTGAATGTCACCCACTAAAGGTTTTTGTTTCCACTCACCAGGAATCGAGATGTCTTCAAATTCATAAGAGCCACCTTCAAGCAGACGATAAACCACCTTGTCGGCAACGCTGAATTGAAGTTCCATTTTGGAAAGATCGCCAGTCGCTTCATCACGCCAAAAACGTAACGTATTACCAGGGCGAAGCGTGTCGAGAGCAAGGAAGTTTAAGTCGGTTTCCATCACACTCATCATCGATTTGTAAGAGAAACCAAGTTGAGTGAAGATGCTACTTAGGTTGTCACCCGATTGAATTTTATACTCAAACGTTGGCGGTTCAATAACCACGACAGGAGAAGGTGACAAAATAGACTCAATCACGGTTGAATCAGGTAAGTTCAAATCGATCGTTTTCGTCAGATTCGATTGAGACGATTGCAGAGCAACGCCGATTGCGGCAACAAGTGGCAGTCCTAAAATCGCTACTTTTTTTACAGGTGAAAGCTCAGCAAACGGAGAGGAAAATATTTTTGAATACACGGTAAACAGGTCTTTCTACGACATAAAGGTATAGGATATGCTTTTCAAACGCATAAATCATCAACGCATTGTCATAATATGACACGAATCTTACTGGGTATCGCTAAGTCATTGAGTTGCCGAGGCTGAAACAAGGCACTCCATCGAATAAAATTAACCGCTAAATTTGAAAATAAAAAAGCAGAAACGGCTAGTCTCTGCTTTATAT
>NZ_MCYD01001257.1:0-2052 GCF_002876325.1 Vibrio sp. 10N.261.52.A1 | reverse complement strand
CACCAACATTAAAAACAATTAAATCAATAATTATTTTTGTAAATTATGAATTACATACTCTAAAATTTAATCTCTAATAAAAACTTGTCATAAGCCGAAATGCTCTTCCAGTCTTGATTTGTAACACATGGCATTACTGTGTTGCATATAGACTTCCTATTTAGCCGTTGGGAAGAAGGAGTTTATATAAAATCAGGAACAAGAAATGAACCAACAACGTCAACTAAGCTGGAAAATAGCAGCTATTCTAGGTACATCTTTTGGCTTTAATGCACACGCTGCTGAAATGGTCACCATCGAGAACGATAGCCTACTCCAACAAAGCCTCATTGCTCAATCAAAGAGCATTGCACCGCTAGAGCTAGGTTTTTCTGAAGTTAAACGGGTGGTACTGCCCAATGGAAAAACCAAAGTACGCTACCAACAAACCCACTTTGGTCTACCCGTCTTTAATACCTCCGTTGTCGCCACCCTATCCAAAAACCAACCCTCCCAAGTATTTGGTTCAATGGCGCAAGGGATCAGCGATGATCTATCACACATCGCGCCTAAATTGAATCAAGAGCAAGCCATCGAAGCTGCATTGTCCTCCCACCGCTCGTTTACCGTCGGCAAAAAGTCGATTGAAAACAAAAATGCGAAGTTAGTTGTCAGGCTCGATGAGAACCAAACCGCGCAGGTAGTGTATTTGGTCGATTTTTTTGTCGCGTCCAATTACCCAGAACGTCCTTTCTTCTTTATTGATGCCATGACGGGGGAAGTACTTCAAAAATGGAACGGATTAAATCACGCCAAAGCCTTGGGAACTGGACCTGGTGGTAATACCAAAACCAATCGATATGAATATGGTACTGACTTTCCAGGATTCTCGATTGATAAAACCGGGACCACATGTACGTTAGAGAACGACGCAGTGAAAACGGTCGACTTGAATAACAGAACTTCTGGTAGTTCAGCCTACAGTTACAACTGTAGCGATGACAGCAACTACACAGATCGTAAATACGTGAATGGCGCCTACTCTCCCCTTAACGATGCGCATTATTTCGGCAACGTCGTCTTTGATATGTACAAAGAGTGGATGAACACATCGCCTTTATCGTTCCAACTCACTATGCGTGTTCACTACAGTACCGATTATGAGAATGCCTTCTGGAATGGTTCATCCATGACTTTTGGTGACGGTAAAAATACCTTCTACCCATTAGTCGATATCAACGTCAGTGCACATGAGGTGAGCCACGGTTTCACCGAACAAAACTCCGGGTTAGTCTACAGAAACATGTCAGGCGGCATAAATGAGGCCTTCTCCGACATCGCAGGCGAAGCGGCTGAATACTATCTGCGTGGAAATGTGGATTGGATTGTCGGTAGCGATATCTTCAAATCGGAAGGTGGCTTGCGTTACTTTGATCAACCATCAAAAGATGGTCGTTCAATCGATCACGCCTCTGATTACTACGATGGTTTGAATGTTCACTTGTCTAGCGGTGTTTATAACAGAGCGTTTTATCTTTTAGCCAACAAATCAGGCTGGGATGTACGCAAAGGTTTTGAAATCTTTACCGTCGCCAACCAACTGTATTGGACAGCCAACAGTACCTTTGATGCTGGTGCATGTGGTGTAGCCAAAGCGGCTGCAGATATGGGTTATACGGTTGCCGACGTGGAAGATGCGTTTAATAGTGTTGGCGTCAACGCAAGCTGCGGCCCTACGGTTCCAGGTGACGATGTACTCACCAAAGGGACACCTATCTCGAACCTGAGTGGTAACAAATACTCTGAAAGCTTCTACACATTCTCCGTAGATTCTGCATCCAACGTTACGGTCGCAATATCTGGTGGAGCTGGCGATGCAGACCTATATGTTAAAGCAGGCAGTAAACCAAGCACCTCAAGCTATGATTGTCGCCCTTATCGTACCGGTAATAATGAGCAATGCAGTGTCAGCGCTCAGCCGGGCGTCACCTATCACGTGTTACTTCGCGGTTACACAAATTACTCTGGAGTGACCTTGCGCCTAGATTAAGCCTACTGAAGTGGTCAAGTAAA
>NZ_MCYD01001256.1:0-4881 GCF_002876325.1 Vibrio sp. 10N.261.52.A1 | reverse complement strand
GCTCCTCCGTCGCTATCGGGAATGACACAATTTAAGTTAGGAGAAAAACGTCATCCTCAAGAGTGAGGAACGAACGAGTTGGGGAGCTCTTCCTTGTCCCATTCCAACGAGAAGATTTAAGTGAAGTCGCGAGTGAAATTAATCCAGCTTACGCGATCAAAAAAGCCGATGTATTAACACCGGCTTTTGTCTCTAACGAAGCTAAGCATTCACAAACAGTGGCGCCTGCTTTCACTTTTGAATAGAAAGAGCGTTCGATTACGCTTTTTCAGCAAGAATAATACGCAGAGTACGACGTAGTGGTTCTGCTGCACCCCATAGTAGTTGGTCACCAACTGTGAATGCATTTAGGAAGTCGTTACCCATAGACATCTTACGTAGACGGCCTACTGGTACAGACATAGTGCCTGTTACTTTAGCTGGAGTCAGCTCTTGCGCCGTAATGTCACGGTCGTTAGGAATCACTTTAACCCAATCGTTGTGAGTTGCGATGATCTCTTCAATCTCATCCATTGGAACGTCTTGCTTAAGCTTGATCGTTAGTGCTTGAGCGTGACAACGCATTGCGCCGATACGTACACAAGTACCATCAATTGGAATAGGCTGACCATCTAGGCCAAGAATCTTGTTCGCTTCAACGCCCGCTTTCCACTCTTCTTTACTCTGACCATTTTCACGCTTCACATCGATCCAAGGAATCAATGAGCCCGCCAGCGGAGCACCAAATTGGTCTGTTGGGAATGACGATGAACGAATGGTATCAGCAACTTTCTTATCAATATCAAGAATCGAACTTGCAGGATTTGCTAACTCAGAACTCACGCTATCGTTGATCACACCCATTTGCGAGATAAGCTCACGCATGTTCTTAGCACCCGCGCCAGAAGCCGCTTGGTAAGTCATGGCGCTCATCCATTCAACCATGCCCTTTTCGTATAGGCCGCCAAGTGCCATAAGCATTAAGCTCACTGTACAGTTACCACCAACAAAAGTATTAGTACCGCTATGAATGCCTTGTTGGATTTGAGCCAAGTTAACAGGATCAAGAGTGATGATTGAATCAGCGTCCATACGTAGAGTTGAAGCGGCATCAATCCAGTAACCTTTCCAACCCGCTTGACGTAGCGCAGGGTAAACTTTTGATGTGTAATCGCCACCTTGACAAGTAATAACCGCATCAAGCTGCTTTAAGCTATCAATATCAAAAGCGTCTTGAAGTAGACCCGCATCTTTACCACCTAGAACAGGGGCAGGAATACCAATCTGAGATGTACTGTAATAAACAGGCTCAATCAGGTCGAAGTCTTTCTCTTCAACCATACGTTGCATCAGTACAGAACCCACCATACCGCGCCAACCAACTAGACCTACTCTCATCTCTCACTCTCCATGTATAAATTAAAAATTGCTCTCCCCCATCTATAAGTTTTTCAGAAACAGAACTCAAGCGCTTTTTGTCAAAAAGTGTAACTTTTTCGTTTCTTTTAAGTGAACGCGATGAATCGCAAAGTTATCTCAATACAGAGATTCGGCCTCCACCCTATTGATAGAAACACCAACCTCGCTAAATTCAGCCATTTATCACGCTAGATCTAACAATCAAACCCCGATCACAAACAGTAATTACCTCTATTAAATCATGGTTAATTGGTGTTTTATTTTACAAAACGAAAACAACGTGCGACAGAATTAAACATGTAACAATCATTAATTTAACAAAAATTTAGATTATGAAACCATAACAGGTCCGATATGCAGTCAAATATCACAACTTAGGCGTATTTTTTCGATATAATAATCTAATTACTGTAGTGTCCATTTCGTACCCCACAATATAATGAAGCACTATAAATGCTCGAAATCACAAGAGGCTTTTATGAAGCAGAGTAAAACTCGCCTACCGAACCTGATGCAGGTATTCATCGCGTTAGGACTATTTCTATCCCTTGCTTTTTCCTTTACAGCAAAGCTTGACCTTCCAATCCAACTTGCCTTGTACATTGGTTGGTTCATTATCATGGTGCTTGGTATTCGTCTTGGACATCAATACAAAGACTTAGAAAAAGCAGCACTCAAAGGAATATCTAACGGTTTAGGCGCAGTTTTAATACTTTTAGCCGTTGGCGCTCTTGTTGGTACTTGGATCTCTGGCGGGATCGTACCGACCATCATTTACTATGGTCTAAAAGCTATCCATCCTTCTATCTTCCTTTTGGCGACCATGATCATCTGTTCTTTAACAGCGTTGGCTACTGGTACTTCTTGGGGTGCTGCTGGTACAGCGGGTATTGCAATGATGGGTATTGGCCAAGGCCTTGGTGTTCCAGCGCCAATTACGGCAGGTGCAGTACTTTCAGGTTGTTACTTTGGTGACAAAATGTCTCCACTTTCTGATTCAGTAATTTTGGCTTCTTCTATGTCTAACGTAGAAGTGGTTGAACACATCAAAGGCATGCTGCCTGTAGCATTAATCAGCTACGTTATTACTGGTATCATGTTTACCGCGTTTGGCTTCCACTACGCCGGTAACGTTGACATGAGCCAAGTAGAATCTGTTATCAAAGCGATGGAAGTTCAGTTCTACATAACGCCATACTCATTTGTTCCAGTACTGATCGTATTAGGCCTGCTGGCTTTCCGTATGCCTTCATTCCCGGTAATCAGCTTTGGTTCTCTGCTAGGTATTATCTGGGCAGTTATGATTCAAGAGATCGACTTCCTAACAGCATTTAACACTGCATGGGCACCATTCTCTATCTCATCTGGCGTGGACTTCATTGACTCAATCCTAAACCGCGGTGGCATGTCTTCAATGCTGGGTTCAGTTGCGGTTATCGTGTTCGGCCTTGGTTTTGGTGGCTTACTTGATAAAGTGGGCGTGCTAGAGACAATTGCGAAGGTATTCGAACGCCGCGTAAACAGCGCAGGTTCGCTAGCAACAAGCACAATCGGTACGGCTTTCATGGGTAACGTATTTGGCTCTGCAATGTACGTATCACTAATCCTTACGCCAAAAATCTGTGCTAAGAACTACGACCGTCTAGGTTACAAGCGTAAGAACTTATCTCGTAACGCTGAGTTCGGCGGTACGTTGACATCAGGTATGGTGCCTTGGAGTGACAACGGTATCTACATGGCGAGTATCCTGGGCGTTGCAACGCTGTCGTACGCACCATTCATGTGGCTAAGCTTCATCTGTATCATCGTGACTATCGTAACGTCTTACATGGGTTGGTTCGTTGATAAGTGTGAACCAACAGCACCAGCCGTTGAAGCGGAAGAAGCGGCAGAGCTGACTAAGCAACAAGCCTAGTTGTTCATCGTTCAAAAACGTTAGAACGTAAAACAAACCGTTAATGATATAAATGCAAAAGAGCGCCCTAGAGCGCTCTTTTCTTATCTGATGATTTGCTTATTTGTTGGCGGTTCGTTTGCCCAACCAATAACCGATACCTAACGGTGCGAAGAACACCACCAAGATAAACAGAATAAAGTAGATAATCACACCTTTGATTAGCTCCATTAGCTTATCAATCGCAAGTACAACCACTTCTTGCGAAACGCGATCTAAATCTTGAGTGAACAATTCTCTTTCTGATGTCACGATACCCGCGATCTCGATACGTTCTTTCTCGATCATCTGAACTAACGCTTCTCTCTCACGCGTCACCATCTTTTCTAACGCCACACGCTCATCACTCAGCATAGCCAGTTTTTGGTCTGTTTTGTCGCTAAGATCATTAAGCAACGGCTGCATTTCTGCCGACAGAATAGAAGCCAGTGTTTGCATGTATTCAGGATTGTTCTCAATGAAGTCCTGCATGCTTGCTGATGTTTGGCGAAGGCTTTCTAGTGTCATCGATAAGTCTTCACCCGTCAGTGAACTATTCATCGCCACTAATTCTGCTTTCCAAGACATCAGCTTTGGCGTTTGATCCGCCATCAGGCTTAAACGATCTGATGCATCACTCATTGCTTCGGGCATGGTACCTAGGCTCTGAACAATCTGTGATTCATCTTTGCCAAGGTAAGCTAACCATTCTCGATAAGCAGGCGTGCTTCTGAACGTTAGATCGTTAAATGGGTTGCTCGCAACAAACTCAGCAACGAATGCTTTGCTCTTCTTAAAGTCACTTGAGCTCAAAACGCCCTTTGCTAGCTTTTCTGCTTCTTGATCGAGAGAGCGTGCAGTGTTAACCGCATGATCCGTCGTGAACAGATCCTCTCCTTCACCTTCGGCATAGAATTGATTCATTTGCGCAGTAAACACCCAAGTATCTATAAGCGCAGACATCGGAGAGGTTTGGTAAGCCGCTTGCTGTAAGCCCTGTTCAGCATGGATCTTCCAAAGCAAAACGTAAGATTGATGTAAGGTGTCATCAGCAGGATAAGATTGCGCGATTAAATCAGCCGAGTCTTCGACTTGTGTAAAAAACAGCTTAGCGTATTCACGCGTCATGAGCCGAGCATTCAGCTCTTGTTGAGTGAGAGGCGTCGTTTGACTATCTAACTTAACTTCCAATAGAGAACAACCACTTAGCACAATACTAAGCACCAACACCATCCAACTTCGACTCGAAACTCGTAACATATAAACCTCTGACAAAGACTAAGGGCGCGGATTGTATGAACACTTCGTCAGAGTATTGTCAAAACTCCCGCAAAAGTTAACGCTGATTATCTAAATATTCGACGGCGGAATCCACAGAGGCTTTTATCGCCTGCTCAAGTTCATTCAAGTCGTGTTCGCTGATCGCTCGAGATCGTTTCATTGTCATCTCAATACTTGCGGCAATAATGGCTAATCGTGACGCTTTAATGCTACCTGCCACGCCTTTTAAGCTATGTACAACACGTGCGGCCGAGGTCTCATCTTTAATC
>NZ_MCYD01001255.1:0-372 GCF_002876325.1 Vibrio sp. 10N.261.52.A1 | reverse complement strand
CAAGCAGCAATGGGAAGCGTTGCACGCGAACACCAGTGAAACAGCGTTACTCGCCCAAAAAGAGTTGTTGGAGCTTTGGAGTCGCAATACTCACTCCTTGTTTGAAATCAATCGTGACTTTTTAAACGCACAGCAACAGCTCACAGTTAAGACACAAGCCCATCAAACTAACGTTCAGCAAGCTGACAAGCTATCGAAAGAGCGTGAAGTACTGGTAGAAAGATACAAAGAGAAAGAGACTTCACTTGAGCGCTTAACCTTGTTAATTGCGCAAGAGGGAGAGTTAGCTAAGTACCGTGCGAAATTGGAATCTGGCTCTGAATGTCCGCTGTGTGGTTCTACTGAACATACGGTTGAGCAGTCACAAGATAT
>NZ_MCYD01001254.1:0-5026 GCF_002876325.1 Vibrio sp. 10N.261.52.A1 | reverse complement strand
TGGTATTCCTTAACCGATTTGATACCTTAGCCACAAATCATTATAAAATTTGTGGAGAATAAAGTATGAAGTGTCACCGCATAGAAGAACTTCTTGAGCTTATGGAGCCAGAGTGGCAGAAAGATCAGGAGCTTAACTTATTAGAGTTCATCATTAAGCTGTCAAAAGAGGCAGGCTACGAGGGCAAGCTTGAAGACCTGACTGACGATGTGCTTATCTACCATCTAAAAATGCGCAACAGCGAAAAAGATGAAATGATTCCTGGCCTTAAAAAAGACCAAGAAGACGATTTCAAAACCGCAATCCTAAAAGCGCGTGGCCTACTTTAATCACCTCTGTGGGTTAAAACGCCATTGCGTTATAGATAAATAGCTCAATTTAAAAAAGCGACCACTCGGTCGCTTTTTTGTTTCTGTTCGCTATTTTTTCGTCACAACTGTTATGACTTTTGTTGTTAAAGGTTGATTGCGTTAAAGAAATGAGAACAAGATTGTCGCTATAATCGCCACCCATAAGGATCTTCTAAAATATAAGAGTGAATGCTCTTTCAGCCTTGCACCAAACTTAAGCTTAGATCCTCTAACATCATATTTTTAAAGCAATGTCGTCAATACTCTCGAAGAAGGGTATAGCCACCAAAAGGATAGTCCATGAGTCAGGATAAAATCGATATCAAAGATGTGACTCCTAAAACCTTTAATCCTAAGACACATAAAGGTAATGGAGATCGATTTAACCCAAGTAACCGAATCTATGTTCGAGAAAGCAAAGGTAAATTCCAACAATTACGCCGCTACGGTGGTTGGTTCTTACTTTTACTTTTTGCGCTGATCCCATGGATTCCATTTGGTGAGCGACAAGCAATCTTGCTCGATATTGGTAGCCAACAGTTCAACTTCTTTGGCACCACGTTATACCCGCAAGATCTGACCCTACTCGCAATCTTATTCATGATTGCCGCATTTGGCCTGTTCTTTATCACCACCTTTTTGGGCCGCGTATGGTGTGGCTACCTGTGCCCACAAACCGTGTGGACCTTCATGTACATCTGGTTCGAAGAGAAACTGGAAGGTGCTGCCAATAAGCGAAGAAAACAAGATTCCGGCAAACTGACCACCAATCTAATGGTCAGAAAAACCCTCAAACACATTGCGTGGTGGGCGATTGCGATTGCGACCGGTTTAACCTTTGTCGGTTACTTCATTCCAATCAAAGAGCTGGTGGTTGGCTTCTTTACCTTTAATTCATCGTTCTGGCCTGTGTTCTGGGTGCTGTTCTTTGCAGGCTGTACTTATGCCAACGCTGGTTGGATGCGTTCGATTGTGTGTCTGCACATGTGTCCTTATGCTCGCTTCCAATCTGCGATGTTTGATAAAGACACCTTTATCGTAGGCTACGATAACAAGCGTGGTGAGAACCGTGGCCCTCGTTCTCGTAAGGCGGATCCAAAAGCGCTTGGTCTTGGCGACTGTATTGACTGTAACCTGTGTGTGCAAGTGTGTCCGACGGGCATTGATATCCGTGATGGCCTGCAATACGAGTGTATTAACTGTGGTGCGTGTATTGATGCCTGCGACAAGACTATGGAGCGTATGGGCTATGACAAAGGTCTGATTAACTACACCACGGAGCATAGGCTTGAAGGTCACTCGACTAAAGTAATGCGTCCTAAGTTATTGGGCTATGGTGCAATACTTGTTCTGATGCTTGGCTTGTTCTTCGTACAAATCGCCAGTGTCGACCCAGCAGGATTAAGCGTTCTGCGTGATAGAAACCAACTGTTCAGAGTCAACACTCAAGGGTTGGTTGAAAACACCTATACCCTAAAGGTGATCAACAAGACTCAACAAGAACAAGAGTACAAGCTCGAAGTAAGCGGGTTACCAGGTTCAATTTGGTACGGTAAACAAACCGTGACGGTTGCTCCGGGCGAGGTTTTGAACCTACCTATCAGTTTAGGTGCTGATCCTGAGAAACTGAGCTCTCCTGTTTCGACAATTCAGTTTATACTCTCGGATAATGAAGAGTTTACGATGGAAGTAGAAAGCCGCTTTATCAAGAAGCTCTGATACTAATCACACACGATTGGTATAACACCTAATAAATGGAAAAAGGCTCAGTAATGAGCCTTTTTTATTATATGACGATGCAAGCCTTTAATTTTGATAACCTGACCCCCGACTTCATGTGGTACGCACTGGAGAGCATTGGGGTGCGAGCTGAATCTGGGCTTCTTGCCCTTAACAGCTACGAAAACCGGGTCTATCAATTCACCGATGAAGACCGTAAACGCTACGTCGTTAAGTTTTATCGCCCTCAGCGCTGGAACAAAGCACAGATCCAAGAAGAACATGACTTCGCACTGGAGCTCATCGACCAAGAAATTCCCGTTGCTCCACCAATGCGGATTAACGGCGCTACCCTACATGAATACCAAGGCTATCTATTCGCGCTATTTGAGAGCGTTGGTGGCAGACAGTATGAAGTAGATAACCTAGATCAATTAGAAGGCGTTGGCCGCTTCCTTGGCAGAATTCATAAGGCGAGTGCAGCGAAAACCTTTCAACATCGTCCAACCATCAGCCTAGATGAATACCTGCATCAACCACGTAAGATCCTAGAAAACTCTCAATTTATTCCAATGCACTTAGAGAACGCTTTCTTTAATGATATCGATCTACTGATCAAAGAATTAGAGAATCAATGGCCAAGCAATATTGAGAACATCCGCCTGCATGGTGATTGCCACCCAGGTAATATCTTGTGGCGCGATGGGCCAATGTTCGTCGATCTCGATGACGCACGTAACGGTCCGGCAGTACAAGACTTGTGGATGCTGCTCAATGGTGAGCGCCAAGATAAGCTGATGCAACTCGATATTTTGCTAGAGAATTACCAAGAGTTTTGTGATTTTAATAGCTCACAACTGAAACTAATTGAGCCTCTACGCGGTCTACGTATGGTGCATTACATGGCATGGCTAGCTAAGCGATGGGACGATCCGGCGTTTCCTCTGGCCTTCCCATGGTTCAATGACCCGAAATATTGGGAGCAACAAGTACTTGCTTGTAAAGAGCAAATTGCTACCCTGCAAGAGCCACCACTTTCGTTAATGCCTCAGTGGTAACCGCAATCGCAACATACAACTAGATAAAAATTCAAACATAATGGAGATTGAATAAATGAAAAAGCTATTCGCATTTTTCTCATTGATCATGTTGAGCCTTACCGCTCACGCTGCGAAATTTAACGAAGGTGAGCACTACAAAGTTCTTGATCTAGAAGCATCAAAGAAACCTGTAGTAACTGAATTCTTCTCTTTCTACTGCCCACACTGTAATAGCTTTGAGCCAATCATCCAGCAGCTAAAACAGCAGTTACCGAAAGACGCTAAACTACAGAAAAACCATGTTTCATTCATGGGTGGCAACATGGGTCTGCCAATGAGCAAAGCTTACGCGACCATGATTGCACTGAAAGTGGAAGACAAAATGGTGCCAGTGATGTTTAACCGCATTCACAACATGAACAAGCCACCACGCGATGAAGCAGAACTACGTCAAATCTTCCTAGACGAAGGTGTTGATGCTAAGAAATTTGATGCGGCCTACAACGGCTTTGCGGTAGATTCAATGGTTCGCCGCTTCGATAAAGCATTCAAAGACAGCGGCCTTTCTGGTGTACCAGCAGTTGTTGTTAACAATCGTTACCTAGTAGAAGCTCAAGGTATCAGCAGCCTAGATGAGTACTTCGAATTGGTTAACTTCTTACTGAAAAAGTAAAAAACAATCAAAAATACAAAATAAGGGAGCTTCGGCTTCCTTTTTTGTGCCTGACGCTTTTTAATGACTTCTTGCAAGAGACACTATCTTTGGATGAGGTTTGGTTTCCCATTTATCCAATTTACCTTTATAAGGTGTGCGATAAAGTGAACCTTTAGATTTCGTTGTTTTCTATAACCTTTTATTAATAGCTATTTATTACTGCCAATCACTGGGGCAAGGATCCTCTGAATGAAAATCAAATATACGTTATTAGCGTTAAGCGTTGCTGCTGCACCCGCGTTTGCCAAGCTTGCTGATGAGCCAGGTTTCAGTGGTGAAATCTCTATCAACACCGGTGTCACTTCTTCGACCTCAAATTTTAATACCGACGCTGACAGTAAGATCTCCTCAACCAATCAAAAAGCTTCGTCTGAGAGCTCATTTCTTGTCGCGCCGCTAGGTAGTATCGCTTACACCTTTGGTGAAAAACTGAACCATCAGGTTTACACAGGTACAGCTCGTGATGATGTTGCGACGGGTACCGTAGTACTTGAGGTTGGTTACAAATACCAACTTGAATCAGGCATGGTTATCGATGCTTCACTACTGCCAACCATTATGTCTGGTGAAACTTGGGCTGATCCATACAACACGAGCTCAGCTCGCAATAAAACCGATGAAACCGGAAATGCGTTCCGCCTAAAACTAGAGAGTATTGCTGGCTCTGCGTTCTCACTGGATATGGCTTATGCGACCAAAGATGTGAAAAGCGATTTAGTTGAAGACGCGCTAAAACGCGACGCCGATACCTTCTACCTGAAAGGTCAGTACCGCCAACCGATTAGTCGCACCATGATGCTAGTACCGTCTTTAATTTATCAATCTAGTGATGCAGACGGCGATGCGGCATCGTTCGAGCAATTCGGTGGTGAGGTCAGCTTATTTGGTGGTATGGGACGTCATCAATACGCACTAACAGCGGGTTACAACCAACGCTCTTACGATGCAAGCAGCATAACTTTCCAAAAGAAGCGCAGCGATGACAACATCAACCTATTTGCCGCGTATGAGTATGATCAGTTCATGGATTGGGAAAACTGGTCGTTCGTCTCCCTTGCTGGTTACGGCACAAGCAACTCGAACATTACCTTCTATGATGAGTCTCAATACATTGTTTCAGTTGGCTTGAACTACAAGTTCTAAACTCAGTGAATACCAACGACTATCCAATCAAAGCCTGCATATATGAAGTGACCCCGTAA
>NZ_MCYD01001253.1:0-2987 GCF_002876325.1 Vibrio sp. 10N.261.52.A1 | reverse complement strand
AACGACCTAATCAATAAGACGACAAATAAATACCTAAAAAAACAAAAAACAAACAAAATAAACGCAGATCACACTTTCATAAAAGGCACTTTAAAACAACAACTTAAACAACAACAAATATAATAAAACAGTGTTCATTCTTTAGTTTTATATCATTTTACTAACTGACAATGGAACTTTAGAGGTAAAAAGTAACCCATGGATTGCACTGGCATTTTTCAGACTTCTGTTCTAATCATGGTTATGAAGCCTGATTAATACGGGCAATACACAAAAGGGTTCAAATCCTTAATAAAACTTCTATGGACAGTAATTAGGAAATAATAACATGAACAAGACTATGATCGCGCTTGCTGTATCTGCTGCAGCTCTTGCTACTAACGCAGTAGCAGCGGACGGTAAACAAGCTGGTGGTATCGACGGCACTTCTGTATACAGCTCTAACGGCACTTCTCTAGAGATCGGTGGCCGTGCTGAAGCTCGTCTATCTCTAAAAGATGGCAAAGCTGAAGACAAAACACGTGTACGTCTTAACTTCCTAGGTAAAGTTGAAATCCAAGACGGCCTATACGGTGTTGGTTTCTACGAAGGTGAATTCGTTTCTAACCCAGAAACTGTACTAAATACATCTGGCGAAAAAGTTACGGTAGACAGCTTAGATAACCGTTACACTTACGCTGGTATCGGCGGTACATTCGGTGAAGTAACTTACGGTAAAAACGACGGTGCACTAGGCGTAATCACAGACTTCACGGATATCATGTCTTACCACGGTAACTCAGCGGCATACAAAATTGCAGCTGCTGACCGTACAGACAACATGCTTTCTTACAAAGGTGAATTCCAAGACCTAGCAGTTAAAGCAAGCTACCGTTTCGCTGACCGTACAGATTCAGTTGACGGCGGTTACTCAGACAACAACGAAGATGGCTACTCTCTATCTGGTATCTACTCAATCGGTGATACTGGCTTTAAGCTAGGTGCTGGTTACGCTGATCAAGACGTAGAAAACGAGTACATGCTTGCTGCATCTTACCGCACTGAAACGCTATACTTTGCTGGTACGTTCACAGACGGTGAGCTTGCGAAGAGAAACGGTGACTACACTGGTTACGAATTCGCGACAGCTTACACACTAGACAAGACAGCATTCACACTAACGTACAACAACGCAGAAACTGACGGTGAAACTTCAGCTGACAACGTTGCAATCGATGCGACTTACTACTTCAAGCCGAACTTCCGTACGTACATTTCGTACAACTTCAACCTAATCAGTGAAAATGACACAATTGGTACTGTAGGTTTAGGTAACGGTACTGCATCTAAAGCTGATGCTGAAGACGAGCTAGCTCTAGGTCTACGTTACGACTTCTAATTCTGATTACCTAATGATTCATTAGTTAATTGAGAATCAAAACGCCCGCTCTCTAGCGGGCGTTTTTTATATCTGTATACTGAAAACACCAGCCATCCAAGACAATCTTCTATGCGCCTTCTATCCTCACTACTGCTATGTAGTTTTTCCATCAGCGCTTTCTCTATTAACGCTTTCGCGTACACCCCGCTAGATACACTGCCCGATGGTAGTAGTACGAGTTTGATACTCAAATCGTTGAGCGATGATTCGAGCGAGCTTAATACCAATAGCGATCACTTTTATCCACCAGCCAGTACGTTAAAACTGGTGACGGCTTTAGCGGCTAAATTAGAGCTGGGAGACAACTTTCATTACATCACCAGCATTGTTCGTTCTGGCAATGATTCGATCATTTCATTTAGCGGTGACCCAACACTACAACGTGAGCAGCTAAAAAGCCTGTTAGCTCAGTATGCTAAGTCTCAATCCAGAACCATCAAAGGCAACTTATACCTGGATAACACGGCTTATACCGGCTATCAACGAGCGGTTGGTTGGCCTTGGGACATTCTAGGCGTTTGTTACAGCGCGCCCTCTAGTGCGATGACCTTAGACAGCAACTGTGCACAAGCCTCTATTTATACAAAAGATAACGGCAGCACTCGCGTCTATATTCCAGCCCATTATCCGATAGACGTGACAACCAATGCAGCCACAGTGACGCGTTCAGGACAAAAAGCCACCCAGTGCGACTTAGAGCTCATCACAACGCCAAACAACTCGTACACGCTCTCTGGCTGCTTAGTGGAACGTAAGAAGCCACTACCACTAAAGTTCGCTATTCAAAATCCTGAGCTTTACACCTCTCAAGTGGTGAACTCACTACTTAAAGAGCTGAAAATACAAGTAAAGGGTCATGTACTCATTGGAGCTAAAGAAGGCGCAAACAAAGCGACATTAGTTGCTAGTCATCACTCTGCGAAACTTCCAGAGCTGCTCGATACCATGCTCAAAAAATCAGATAACCTGATCGCAGACAACCTAACCAAAACCTTGGGAGCAAAGTTTTATGTGCAATCGGGGAGTTTCAATAACGGCACTGAAGCAATAAAACAGATACTGCTGACCAAAGCGAATATCGACCTCAGCAAAGCGCAGCTCGTTGATGGTTCTGGGTTATCTAGAAACAACCGAATGAGATCGCAGACCATGGCTAAAGTGCTTCGTTATATCTGGGAAAACGACTCACAGCTCAAGCTGATCGAAGCCATGCCAACATCAGGTATGAATGGAACGCTTAAGTACCGACAAAGCATGAGGAAAGCGCCGATTCAAAGCAATATCATAGCTAAGAGTGGTTCTTTGTACGGAACCTACAATATGGCGGGATATGGCTTAGATGAGTCTGGGAAGCCAAGCTCGCTATTCGTACAATTTGTTCGTGACTACTTCCCTGAAGAGCAAGACCCGGACAAACCAGTAGAAGCACCGATTACGCAGTTTGAAAGTGCTTTCTACAAAGATGTGGTTGAATACAGTCAAACACAGGGCCAGTCCAAATAACTAACAGCTTGTTTTAAGCTTTTTACTACATAATAAAAAATGGCGCTGAAGATCTTAAATCTTC
>NZ_MCYD01001252.1:0-694 GCF_002876325.1 Vibrio sp. 10N.261.52.A1 | reverse complement strand
GATTAATACGCTCAATCAACTATCGTCGACAGCGTCTCAATTGATCGATGAAAGTGAGCTAGTGGTAAATCAAACCATTACTAATATTGACCGCGTGTTATTCATTAGTGGCTTAGTGATCGCCATGATCATTATTACATCGTGGCTAGTGCTGCGTCGTTGGATGAACAAGGGCTTAAAAAACATTACACGTCAGTTAACGTCACTTGCAGAACATGACTTCTCGAAGCAGAGTGAGTTGCTTGGCCCACTCGAGTTGCAAGTCATCACTTCTAAACTTAATACGGTTGTCGATTCAACGGCCGATTCTATACGTTTAGTTACTCGAAACTGCGAAACGCTTTATCAGACTGCAGAAGTGAGTCACGACGCTGCAGAGCAAACTAACTTAAGTTTGCATGAGCAGAATGAATCTCTGCAGAATATGATCACCACAATCACACAACTTGAAGCATCTATTGGTGAAATCGCACGTATTTCAAACGCATCGAATGATGATGCTCAAGTCGCAGAAGATGAGTCAGTGAGTGGTAGCCAAGTTATTGGTTTAAACCAGGAACGTTTACAAGCTTTAGAGCATTCTTTGAACATGAACGAACAGTCAATGGCTGATCTTGATGGACGAGTGAAGCAAATTCGTGAAATGGTCGACATGATCAGTGGTATTGCAGAAAACACCAACCTGTTGGCATTG
>NZ_MCYD01001251.1:0-7838 GCF_002876325.1 Vibrio sp. 10N.261.52.A1 | reverse complement strand
TCCCTAACCTGATCGACCAAGAATGGCTATATGGCGGTAGCGATGAAGCGTTAATCCATTCCATTGCCAAGGGGCGAAATGGTGCAATGCCGGGTTGGAGTGAAATCATGCGCCCAGATGAAGTGGCAAAGGTTTCTTACTATCTAGCGTCTCTAAACCAACGCCATACCGATGTGCCTGAGGTTAAAGTCGAACTCGGTAAAAGCTTGTTTGTCCAATACTGTTCGTCTTGCCACGCTGATGGCACAATTGCTAACCCAGAGATTGGGGTTCCCGATCTTTCCGATGACACTTGGTTACACGGAGGCAGCATTGAAGAGATTCAACATACGATTAACTATGGCTTGAACAACCTGATGCCAGCGTTTGATAACCAACTTACCGAAAACGAGATACTGGCTCTAGGCGCCTACATCCGACATGCAGGAGAAGCTGAACAACAGAGGGTTGCAAGCTTGAACTCACAGTCTGTTGAGCGCGGGGAGTACTTGGCGCATGCTGGCGACTGTGTCGCTTGTCACAGCGCGGAAGGTGGTGAACCCTTTGCTGGTGGCCTGCCGTTTGTCACTCCTTTTGGCACAGTTTATTCAACCAACATTACTCCTCACACTACCGAAGGTATCGGAACCTATGATTTCGACGACTTCAGAGCCGCCTTGGTTGATGGCAAAGGTAAAGATGGCTACTTGTACCCTGCTATGCCTTACACCTCGTATCAATATCTGACAGATCAAGACATGGTCGATTTATGGGAGTACATGCAATCCATCACAGCGGTACCAAGACGCAATGACGACAACAGCATGATGTTCCCGTCGAATATTCGCCTAGGTCTGCTTGGCTGGAATATCGTATTCATGGATACCGATCCGGTCGACTATCAAGTACCAGAGGAACTCAAAGATAAGGTTGATGATGTCGAGAAGTGGCAACAAGGTAAATATTGGGTTGCAGGGCTTGGTCACTGTTCTGAGTGCCATACACCACGAAATATTGCACAAGCTCTAATACCTGAGCGCATTTTCCAAGGTAACTTAATCGATGGCTGGAATGCGCCCGATATTACCGCAAACGAGCTTTATATCGACGGCTGGGATGAGAAAACACTCACCGACTTCCTACACACAGGTCACTCAGACAAAGGCACGGCTTTCGCTGGTATGGCTGACGTAGTGAAAAATAGCCTGAGCTTGATGACACGTGAAGATATCGAGTCGATGTCCTACTACTTGTTGAACGGTGATACCAACAACACAATAAGCAGTGACGCGGTGCCGTTAGAGCCGAAGGGCTTTGATGAAGAGTCATACGCTGCCGAGATCTACACGACTTATCGCCAAACCTGTGGTGCGTGTCATGGTGACGATGGTAAAGGTCGCGAACCTATCGCCCCTACTCTGCTGAATAACGGCATCATCATGCACAGTGACCCATTCAACACCATTGCGGTAACGGTAAGGGGCTTACAACCTACGTATCTCGACAAAGACAGAAACTTCATGCCAATGGCGAGCTTTGAAGATGTCCTGTCTGATCAAAGGCTAGCCGAACTGATCACTTTCGTCCGATTACATCTCGGTGATAGAGAAGAACCAGTCACCGCAGAACACGTTCGTGAAGTGAGAGAAACCCTAGAGGCAGCGGGTTACGCGGGTGGGTTACATACCACACCTGACATGTATGACCGCAGAGATAACAACATCAACATCCGCTAGCGGATCTATCACTTAGAAAGTGAATTGCAAACGACCAAAGGAGACCTAAGTGTCTCCTTTTCTTTTGCGCTTTAAATGCCCTTGCCACTACAACACAATTATAACTAACTGATTACACAATTAAGCAGACTTGCACATAATGCGATCAATCTCGCAGAACAAAGATGACACCGAGTGCATAATACGCAAAATTTTATAATGAGTTACTAAGGACTGATATGGATACAACTACACTCATCTACGATACGTTGGAAGGTCTATCGAGCGCGAAACCACAACAACACGCTCAAATCCGCCAAAATCTATATAACCATCTAGATCTATCATTTGAGAAGCAGTTGGCTTTGTATTCATCCGTTCTTGGTCCAGCAAGTGCTGGTAGATTGACCGATTTAGACAGTGCGGTAATGTCTGCGCGCAAGATTGTTGGCTTAGACAACAACTAATCTGTCGTCTAAGTGAATTCTGAAAAAAAACGCTGCCTTATGCAGCGTTTTTTTTATGCTTCAATTTGCCGCAGGTACAACTTACCAGTGTTGCCCATTCTCAACCCTTTATCCGGATGAACAGCGATTTAGAGTAATAAGCTCGAACGCTGATAAGTGCAATTTGTCGAAATTTTCAAGTTGCGACCATTCTCATTTGGTTAATCTTATGTTCCATTTTTAACAGGTGTGTAACGACAATAATGGCGCTAATGTTAGTAGCACGTTAACCACACAGCGGATGGAAGAATCATGAGAGTACTTATTGAATACACACAGACAGGCAAATATCGTGATCAAGCTTGGGAAGCACTGACCATTCGCTCGAAAGGCGAGATTCAAGCTGTGACCCCATCTTACGCGGCTCAACTAATCGAACAAAATCGCGCCTGCTTAACCACAACAGAACATCAAGATATCGTCATCCAACCTTAATGGCTTATTGAGCTACCCCTCCTAGTTCCTTAAATCGAATAGTTCGATGACCTAACAAAAACGCTGCACGGATGCAGCGTTTTCTTTTTTCTAACGTCGCTTATTTTTTAACGTCTTTGTTTCAGGTAGGGCTAGCGAGATTACTTTGGCAAATTCTCTAATGCTTCAACCATGGTCATCAGCTTGTCTACGATTCTTTCGCCGTCTGCTCGTAAGCCGTTGTGCTCATATTCATTAGTGATCCACGCTTTTGAGTTTGGAATGTTCGCCAGTGTTTCACGGCTGTAATCCAGTTCAACGTACATGTCGTCAGCATAAACAGCACATGCCATAGGCACGGTATTCTTGTCAAGCTGCTCTGCGTTGTACAAAGTACCCCAATCTGACTTCTCAGCTAAGATATTCGCCGCTTCACGCAGTGGCTTCAGTGTTTCTAATTGGTCAAACATCCATGGGTAGACCATTTCTCCTGTAAACCAGAACTCATTTCCCGATTGGTAATTAAAGTGTGGATGCTGCTCGCGTACTCGATGAGCTGACCAATTTGATGCTGTGCCTTGGCAATAGATAGATTCATGCAAAATCGCGTAGATTGGATTGGTTAGGTAACCCTGCTCTTGTTGCATTTGATTTAGGAAGCTATAGCTCAGTTGCTTTTTACCGTTCACTTCAACAAACGCACTTTCTAATGTGAAGTACATAGGAAGGTTTGCTTCGCCAGCACCTAAGTTAATGCCAATCAATTGGAACTGTTCAACAGTAAATACCTGACCGTTTGGTAACTTCACTTCATTGTTAAGCAGATAATCAGAGATCTCACGGCACATGGCTTGTGCTTGTGGGAATTGAGCAAAGAAGGCTCTGTTTTTATCTTCAACACGCTTGTAGGTCGCGCGGTAGACATCGTCAGCTTCACGTTCAATCGACGGAATACCGCCCGTCACATAGCAGCGTTGCAAGCTTTGCGGGAACAACGATAGATAGCTCAATGTACAGAAACCACCAAAACTCTGGCCAATCGTCGACCACTGCTTAACACCAAATTGTTCACGAATCGCTTCGGCATCACGAACAATGTTGTCGGCTCTAAAATGCGTCAGATATTCAGCTTGTTGTTCTGGAGAAAGATGTGCCAAGGTTTCATGGCTAATTACCGTGCTATTGCCAGTACCACGCTGATCAAGAAGCAGAACGCGGTAGTTTTGTAACGCACGTTTCATCCAACCTGATTCACCACTCACACGCGGTGAAGGGAAGCCTGGCCCACCCTGAAAGTAGATAAGCCACGGGAGTTCTTGGCTGTCTTTTGCTAGATCGACAACTTCACGAGCGAATACTTGAATCTGCTGTCCATCTTTCGCTTGATAATCGAGTGGTAATTCAAAATAGTGCTGACGATACAGGGTGGTTCCATCTATAAACTTAGCTTTCACGCTTCATTCCTTTTTATCTGATTCTAATGTCATCGGTACGAATAAAAGTAGCGCCCTATGGCACACATAGGTAGCAAGATACGCATAGTAGCTCGTAAATGAAACCGTTTGTTTAGCATGAATGTGAAGGTGCTTCATTTGATTGCTCAAGGAGTGTTCGTATCGCTACAACCTGTGTCAAAACGGCGCGTTTTTGAGGCTTTATCAAGGGATGAGTAAATAGAGAAACAGGAAAATAAAAAGAGCTTACCGAGGTGAGGATACGTTAAGCTCTTTTGGTGTTATCTGATGTTTCTGTTGCGGTAAGTTCAATCAACTATGAGGCGACTAACTCTCCTGCCCCTTGAATTGAACGCTGGCTATTTTCAACCAGAATCGCGGTGGCCGTTTCTTTTAATGTCGCCCACTCTGCGTCGTTGACCTCAATGCCATCACGCCACGCGTTTTCTTGTGTCTTAAATAACGACTCCGACGTGACATGTGTTTGGTAGCCATCTGACAAGCGTTCGATATCGAAATCCTGGACGGAAAGTTCGATGGTCATATTATGGATATGTTCGTCCGATGTCAGAGGCAAATCTGATAAAAACAGTTCTGGAGCAACGCAACCACGGTTAAGCACATACAAGGTGCTCTTAGGGTTAGAGCCGTTGTCCCAACGTGCAGTACACGCGATACCTTTCGCGGCCAGTTTCACAAGCTCGCTGTACGCTAGCCATCGGTTATGACAGTTGTTGAGCTCAATCTTAAGCGATTTGATACCGACCATTTTTTCAATCGCGTAATCCATTACCACAGGAAGATGACACGCCAAACTTGCCTTATGCAGGTCGACTTCGACCGTGTTATCGCTTGTCACTTGAATATCAACTGGGCAGTCGTCCTCTAGGCCGATAAAGTTGCTCGCATTATTAAAATGACGCACACCATCCAAGCCTACCATTTGTAAATCAGCCACCATGTTCGCTATCACATCGGCTTCACCACATGTACGGCGCATCCCTAAAAAGGCTTTGTTGACGGCCGCGACCAATTCATTGTGAGAAACGATCATAGCGATTTACCTCCATGTTGAGCATTGATATGTGTAGGAACGTTATGTGAGCCAGCAAGCTCCGCTTCACTTGGTAAGACTGGGAACACCCACTCGTCTTGATGAATTTCGTCAAGCAGCGGTGCGCCTTGGAAGAAGGTTACGCGAACCCAACGATCTGAGCGAGGATCAAACTTAGTTGCACCAAACATAGCCAGTTTGCAACGTAACAGATGCATCGGCAGCGACTCTTTATGAAGCACATTCATTTGAATGTCCCCCATCGCTTTGTTGCCCAGTGTCCATACGCGGCGAGCTATAGCACGATGCTGTGGCTGTTTTACTAAGAACTCGGCTAACGAGAGCTCCGGCGTAAACTGCAATAAAGCATGGTACAAACGATAAGCTTGACGACCGATATCTAACGGCAGTTCACGCTCTTCACCCAGCTCTTCACCTCGAACACCGAGTCTTGGCTCTTCTTTGTCTTGAGAGCGATACCAGAACCAGTAGTTGTTCTCAGCCTTAGTAAAGTCCGTTGTAATTGCCCAGCGGTACTTCTCTTCTAAGATCACTAACAGATCTTGTATCTTTTTACCGCTAGGAAGTGACAGTGTCTCGCTACAATTCATCTGCTCCTGATGCGCGTCCACTAATTCTGGGTACAATTCCATCAAGCATGAGATAAGGATTTCTTGGGCTTCCATACTCATGTGCTTAGATTGTTCAACTAACTGCGCCCATGTATCACATTGGCTGATAGACACTTCTAACGATTGCTCTGCGTGTTTCAACTCATCCACAGCAGCTTTGTTCAGCTCCTGCTGATGTTCATTGATGGTAACGACTTGTTCTAAATGACAAATCGCTTTTTTAACTAATGTACGTAGTGGCTTGATCAACGCCGTATCCGTGTGATTAGCCAACACGTCAGCTAATGCATGTTCACGGGTTGTCATCCATTGGTCGACAATACCTGGGTGGTTAATCAGGTATGGCGCCATGCCTAAACCAGTAGCATTACCCACACCTAGATAGCGTTGTAAGCCTCTGTGCAAGGTAATCGCTTGTTCACCGCCTTGTTGCTCTGCTAGGTAATGAACCCAGTCGAGACTAAATTCACGCAGCATGTATACCGCACACATTTGAGCACTGAACGACTGATTGAAATCTGAGTTCTTCTCTAGAATTTTGAAGTCAGCAATACCGAACTTACCATTACCATAAACCGCAGTCGTTCTCAGGATGTAGCCTACTTCCGCTAACTCTTTTGGCGTTGGTTGAACCCCTTTGGCCAAGTGGCTCACTATGTGTTCAAACACACGCACACTTTTGTTGGCGCGCGCTAGAACAAGCACATTGTTAGGGTTACGACCCGCTTCTTGTAGCGGTACATTCGCACGAAGTCTCTCAAGTAGAGCGACATCCACATCGCCAAGAACCAAAGCAAATGTTACGTCCCACTTTTCAGCAATTACACGGTCATTTCGTTCGTCGTCTGCAATCTCATCGCAGAACACAACCAAATGATAAACATGGTTTGGCGTCTGTAGCTTATAGATAGCATGACCATACCCTTGAGGGTCTAATTGCCACTCATGTTTAGTCACTTTCCATTGCTGTTGCGCCATTTTACGAATCAGAGTTCTTACGAAGCTGATGCGTGTTTGGTGCATAGCACCCAGTCTTTCCGGTGCCATGACGACCGTTGCGTCACGTAGTGCTGATTCAGTGTAGGTAGAACGATGTGCATCCATTTTGCTCACCACCTTTGTAGTTATAAGGGTTTTGCTAGCCATTCAGAACCGATCGTTGCTGTCTTTTGAAGCATTTATAGCGACAGTATGTTGGTTAGCTTTCACGTTTTAATCGTTATTGATGTTGTCGGGGCAAGCGAACTCGCCCCTTATTATTTGTCCTGACTAGATCTCTTGACCTAAATAGTTGCCGTCCGATGTATCTTCACCAGTACGGGTTTTCTCTTCCTTTCGGAATCTGGTATCAGCCTTATTTCAAAGGCTGATACCTTGTTTCTCTTTAATTTTTAGAGAGCGTTACCTCTACCGTTTCTTTACAGATCCTGCTTTTCTACAAACTCTGCTTTCTACAAACCTTGTTCTTTCGCCATCTTGATTGCGATTTGAGGCGCATTCCAAAGCGATGGCAGTAAGATTAAGGACACCGGAACCGCTGTGATTACGATGAAAGATTGCAGCGCGGAAATACCACCAGAGCCTAGAGAAATCAGAATCAACGCCGTTACGCCCATCATCACGCCCCAGAAAGTACGGATGATTGCATTCGGCTCTGTCTCACCACTGATTACAACACTGATGGTGTAAGTCATTGAGTCGCCAGTCGTTACGATGAAAATCGTGGTTAAGATCAGGAACAAGATAGAGATAAGCATCGGCATTGGTAATTGCTGAGTTACCGCTAGCAGAGCACCTGGTAAGTTAAAGCCTTCAAACGCTTTACTTACGCTGCCTGGATCTGCGATTTCGAACGCAAGGCCAGAGCCGCCAACAATCGTGAACCAGAAACAAGTAACAAACGGTGCAACTAAGCTGATGGTTGAAACCAGTTGGCGAATACTACGACCGCGAGAGATACGTGCAATAAAGATTGCCATCATTGGGCCGTAACCTAGGAACCAACCCCAGAAGAAGACTGTCCACCAGCTCAACCACCCCTCGTCACCACGGTATGTCGCCATTGGGATGAAGTTATCGATCAT
>NZ_MCYD01001250.1:0-3522 GCF_002876325.1 Vibrio sp. 10N.261.52.A1 | reverse complement strand
AACGCTAGAACGGCGCTTGCAATCGAGATTGATAATGTATTTTTCATCGGTTTACTCAAAAATAGAGAATCAGTGTTATTCGTAAAAATCAAAAAAGGAGCAAGGTTTGTCACCTTGCTCCATATGCTTACAAACTATTATTCAGGAGCGACTGTCCAAGCGTTGTAACCTTTCTTCGTCTCAGTGAAATCAAGATTTGGTCGGCCCATTCCCGCTTCACACTTCGTTTCATTCGCTGGCAAAGAGAAGAATGCATTGTGTGGGTTAAACTCTGGGAAGAAACGATACACCTGATCGAAAGCCACTGGCATAGACATTAAACGGTTATCGACCATTCGAGTTGTGCCCGCGCGAACCAGTTCCCAACGCTCATTCCAGTTAACACGAACATACGCGTCGTAATCTGAGTTGTTGGTCGCCGTCAGCTGGATACGGCTCCAGTAATTCAGGAATGAACCACCCGTTTGACATCTCATAGTTAAATCTACAGGCACAGTTTGTGGTCGGTTCGCTTCGTTTTGAATACCGAAACGAGAAACAAACATATGTTGGTTCATTGAACCCTTGTCACCATTTTTCGGGTAAACAATCAAATCACCCCATTGACTACCACCAGCACCACCGCCACTGCGGTCAAAGATACGGCCATTCCACAATGAAGAAATCGTCATCTCTGCAGTATTGCCTGAAGCAACAATAGATTCTTCTAGGTGGTTATCAGATTGCGCTTTAAAAGAGAACAATTGAGACACACCAGCGTCCACATTACATTCTTGACTTACCACATTGTAACTACTGTAGCCATTCACCGTTAAACACTGTGTATCATCGCTCGCAGGGCGAACTTGGAACACGTTCGTTGGGTGCGTGATGGTACCTGGCGCCGCTGGCACGAATTTGAACAGCACATTAGGGTCGGTATTTTCATTCACAGCTTGTGATGTGTCACAGTCTTGGAATGCAAACTTGCCGCCAACATTGGTCAAACACTGTACATTACCATTGCTTTCGAAGTTAACAATACGCTTACCTCGGTCACCAATTGCGATATTGAAGCGTTTTGACTTCACCTTATCAACACCGTGTACACGGTAATGCGCGACAAGATCCAGTGGCAATACAACGTTAGCAAAACGCGGGAAGTACTGGTCGTACTGACTGCCTAAGTTTGCAATTGCGTCTGTAATACCATCGTTAAGAGAAGCAACATCTAAGTAGAATTGGCCATCTTCAGAGAACTCAACAGAGTTCGCTAAAATAGTGCTGTTGATTGCCTGTTCTACCAGTTTCAAACCTTCTTCTACTAGGCTTGGTAGCTCAGGAGCGTATACCTTCACAAACTCAACCAGCGGATACTCTGCCGACCAAGTAACACTTTCCAAACCTGAAATGGCACTGTGATCCAGTGTATCGAGTGAAACACGAATACCAGTATTACGCGCTTCACGGCTGCCATTTCGGTTGCCTTTGTTTGTCACCTTGGTAACGGCACCGTTGATGTATGCGTTGTCGTAAACCACATCGTTCGTTGCATCTGCATCAGCAAGCACAATTTGGCTGGCATCAGTGTTGTACGTAACAACCGTAGAAACGTTGTTCCAAGTAAACGTCTGTTTGCCTGTGGTTTGAAGATCGAACGCGACGTCGTTTATTACGTGGCCGCCTTGTAACGTTTTAGTTTGGGTGCCCGCTTGAATGCTTTGTCGGTTATCATCATCTTGCCATACATTAAGACCCGTCAGTTTTACACCGCTACCGTTGGCAATAAAGTCACACGACTCCGGGGTGTTTTGTGTCAACACACAGGTACTGTCTGGGTTGTTAGAATCGACAATACGCATTGGCGATGCACTCAAGTAAGCGCCTTGGCCTGTCATTGTGGTGCGGCCTTGCGGATCAACAAAAGAAACCGGTGTGTCATTGTCGTTCAGCTTATAACCCAGCGATACACTGTAGAACGCCGCTGAATCCCAACCTTGCGAAGGAATAACCTGACCCGTGATGGTGTTGTGGCCACTGTTGATGCTTTGGCTTTGGCCTGATAGCGTTACCCACTCTGTTGTGGTGTTGTCTTCGCCAGTACCGACTGTTTTTTCCAGTAGCACTCGTATAGGTTGGTTAGCAAAACTGTTTGTGCTGCCGTTAACTAAATCAAAGTCTAACGTGACATTGATTGGCGTTTGAGTCGCTAGCCACATTTTGCCGTCTCGGGTCAGGTTTTCACCTTTTGCCGGTACAAATGTCGCGGATGCGTTTTCAATTTCAGGCGCATCAGGGATCAAATCATCCATGATGAGGTCGCCGCCCCACATTCTGCGCACGCCATCGGCCACCCACAGTTCTATCTGAACACCGGTGCTGTGGTAACCAGACTCAGGAAGCAAACAAGACCACTGGCTGTTGCCTAAGCTCGAACAAGTGGAATTACGCCCATCAGAGCCATGAATCACCACCTTAAATGGGGCTTGCTCTTGGTACCACTCCCCCTGCGGGAACGATACCGGCGTGGTGATCAATACCTTTTGATTTGGCTCTAGAGTAAGCCCTTCCGGTTTAAAATTAGCCACACAATATGGACTGGCACCATGTGGGTTGAAATCTAAACACTTCAGGTGAGGGTCAATATTGTCCGCGCCATATTCGTTAGCAATGTTCTGAGAGTGTTGAGCAGCATGGGCTACTGAAATGCTGGCTAAGCTGGTTAGCAGCGCCGCATAAATAGGAGAAAATTTCATTAAGATTTCAGTCTCTTTGATTGAAAATAACAATATGTAAATGGAGATAAAGGCCTTCAAAACCTCAACCGCTTCGAGCTCATTGGCAACAAGTGCAATCGAATATGCTCATCCAGATGGCATTGTTGGAAGTCACAGCCAGCAGCAAGCAACGTTTAAAGACCCGCCAAGCTTGTGCTCGATTTGGCGTGAAATACAGTGAATTACCGTTAGTTTAGGTTTTATGAGCTTTTTTTAGAGGCTGTTAATTCAATGAGTTAGCTAATTAAGCCCGCTTCATAGAAAGCGGGCGCACTCAGTGAAAGAATCGCCAGTGTTATGGCTTAAGAAGCGCGGGCACCTTGTCACTTTGCAAGGCGCAGGTGTGTAAAATGTCGAGAATCAGAGCATTTTCATCGATGGTGTCTTGGTAAGGGATAGTCGGTAGCCCTTCCAGCGCTAAGTGCAGCTTTTCTGCGGTATAGCGGTAGCTATCAAACCCCTGATGTTTCCATAATTCAATCGAGGCAATTGCACGGTCAATACACGCCTCCATCGGTACCGGCTCCACTAAATCATCGACGGTCAGTTCGCCTCCCCACATTCTGCGCACGCCATCGGCCACCCACATCTCAACTTGCATACCCGTACTGTGGAAACCAGACTCAGGAAGCAAACAAGACCACTGGTTGCTGCCTAAGCTCGAACAAGTGGAATTGTGATTATCAGAACTTCGAATCACCACCTTAGATGGCGCTTGCTCTGGGTACCACTCCCCCTGCGGGAACGATACCGGCGTGGTGATCAA
>NZ_MCYD01001249.1:0-966 GCF_002876325.1 Vibrio sp. 10N.261.52.A1 | reverse complement strand
ACTCAACCAAGCCGATGTAGGTAACTTTTTAAAGTTCGTATTAGAAGCGATGGGCACGCGTTTAAGTGGTGAGATCAGCGAAGAGCAACAAGAGAAGCTGTCGAACAACCCATACACCTTCAAGCCTTCTGAAGACAAAATGGCGGTATTCCATAGCCAAGTAAGAGCTGAATTAGATCTTGCGACCAGCCAATACTACGAACATGCTCAGCACTACTTCACCGGAGAATTAGGCTGGGATAATTGGCAGACCGTTGGCCTACAAGGCATCACTGATATGTGTGCCCGTCTCGGCAGCCAACAAAACGGTGTCGCGATTCGTAAAGCCTTCAAGAAACTTCCTTCTGAGCCGCTTTACGCAACATTAGGTGCACTTGAGCACACGCAAATTAATGACAAGCTAGCCCAACGTTTACAAGAGATGGCAGAGAACGAGATCAACAGCGATGAACCAGACCTGTTCTTATTGTCTGCGCTAGTGCGTGCCCTATCGGGTGCAGAGCCAAGCATCACCAATGCTGTGATTAACCAAGTTCTGGCGAGCCCACGTTTAAGTCACCAAGAAGTATTGATTGGTTTAGCAGGCCGAAGCTGGCACGCTCTACAAGATCCAGCAATTGCTAAGCAATTCCTGTTGCGCCTCGCACAAACTGGCAATCAAAACCTATTCAACCAGCTATTTGCTGATCTGGTGATGATTCCAGCTCTGAGAATGGTATTTTTACCATTGCTGAACTCAAACCCATCTCCAGAATTGGCGAATGCACTGATCGAGTTACAGCAAGCAACTAAATCTCAGTAACGCTTTAGCAACTAGCTGATAAGAATGAATCAAACTGCTTATAGCTAGGGTTAAATAGGAAGAAAAAGTAAAAGGAAGTATGGATTAAATGATAGATAACTTATTGGCTATTTTGTTTCTGTGCTTCTTTTGCTTTCTGTTTTGGCAGCAGCGCAGGCAATCTG
>NZ_MCYD01001248.1:0-1342 GCF_002876325.1 Vibrio sp. 10N.261.52.A1 | reverse complement strand
CAACTTAAAATAGCCACATTTACTACCAGAATATTTAAACAGTAAATCATCACAAAAAAGTCCCGCCTCAACCAAAATGTAATATTACTGAAATATTTCACCTCTAACATCACGCTCAGATTAAACAAACAGACCAAACACAGACTTAAACGGTCCTATGGAGAAAACATTATGAACCAAGCTACTACTGCAGCAGCGCCTATTTCGAGCACAACTCGTTGGCTACGCTGGGCTAACTTGGCATTCATGCTTTACCTACTATTACTTTCAGTTTCAATGGTTGGTACAGGCTTCAAATGGGCAACAGGCGAACAAGCAAAAGTTCTTTTTGAATTTGCTTCACACCCAGTTGCAGGCTTAATGATTGGTTTAGTTGCAACCGCACTTATTCAATCATCAAGTACAGTTACTTCAATTATCGTTGGCCTTGTGGCAGGTGGTTTACCTGTTGAGCTAGCAATCCCTATGATCATGGGTGCAAACATTGGTACTACGGTAACCAATACGCTAGTTAGCCTTGGTCACGTTCGTTGTAAAGAAGAGTTCAAACGCGCATTCGCAAGTGCGACGATTCACGACTTCTTCAACCTATTGGCTGTAGCTATTTTCCTACCGCTAGAGATGGCGTTTGGTATTCTAGAGAAGATTTCTCACTGGTTGGTATCTCCGATGCTAGCAACAGGTGATATGAGCATGAAGGGTCTTAACTTCATCAAGCCAATCACTAAACCAGTAGTAAGCGCAATCAAAGAGCCTCTATCAACATTTGGCGACACGATTGGCGGCATCATGCTTATCGCTCTAGGTATCGCAACTATCTTCGTAGCTATCACTGTTATGGGTAAGCTAATGAAGAGCCTAATGGTTGGTCGTGCTCGTGAGATTCTTAAGAACGCAATTGGTCGTGGTCCAATCCACGGTATCGCTTCTGGCTCTATCGTTACTATCCTTGTTCAGTCTTCTTCAACGACAACAAGCTTGATGGTTCCACTAGTAGGCTCAGGTGTTCTTAAAGTACGTGATGTTTACCCATTCACTCTAGGCGCAAACATCGGTACATGTATTACCGCTCTGCTTGCAGCGACAGCAGTATCTGGTGAGTTCGCAGTATTCGCACTTCAGATTGCTCTAGTACACTTGGTGTTCAACATCATGGCAACAGTATTCATCTTCGGTATCCCGTTCCTACGTGAGCTACCAGTTAAAGCGGCAGACATGATTTCAGACATGGCTGTGAAGAACAAAGCTGTTGTTGCCGGTTACCTTGTTGCGGTATTCCTTGTACTGCCAGGCACAATCTTGTCTCTGACTGCTTAATAGCAAAATACACATCGCTTATAGC
>NZ_MCYD01001247.1:0-14636 GCF_002876325.1 Vibrio sp. 10N.261.52.A1 | reverse complement strand
GATCATCTGCATAAGATGGCGCTGGTAGGGTGCTGCCAGATTGTGCCTGCTCAACCGCTTGTGGAGCTGGGTTCTTAGCTACATTCCATTGTTGGAAAAGTAGGAAAGAAACCAAAGCCAATGCGATTAACAGGATATTACGTTGAGAATCCATCGTTATTTATCTCTGTCTTGTTTTTGGACTGGTGGAACGGGGTCAAAGCCCCCATCGTTCAAAGGATGGCATTTTAATAGACGTTTGCCTGATAACCAACACCCTTTTACAAAACCGTGAGCTTTCAACGCTTCTATCGCATATAAAGAGCAGGTTGGAGTAAATCGGCAGCGTGGGCCGATGAGTGGACTAATAAACCATCTATAAAAATAGATGGGTATTAGCGCTATCCACGCGAAGGGCGAGACAGGCGAAGCCATAATTTGTCGAGTAGCTTGAACATTTCTTCATTGCTTAAATCTTGCGCGCTCTTCTTAGCGATTA
This sequence comes from Vibrio sp. 10N.261.52.A1, assembly GCF_002876325.1. Classification (NCBI taxonomy): domain Bacteria; kingdom Pseudomonadati; phylum Pseudomonadota; class Gammaproteobacteria; order Vibrionales; family Vibrionaceae; genus Vibrio; species Vibrio sp. 10N.261.52.A1. The sequence goes on along the minus strand of NZ_MCYD01001247.1, from coordinate 14,158 downwards.
CAACAAAATCTTTGTTAGGAAGTTTGTGCTGAGTGTTACGAAAGCTTTCACGAGTAAGACGCTTGAATCGATTACGACCCACGGCTGTTTTAATCTGTTTTTTCGGAACGGCTAATCCAAGACGAGGATTTGAAAGAGAGTTATTTCGAGCAATGATGGTGAAATGAGGAGAGCCAGCTCGATGAGCTTGCTTGAAGACATTTTGATAATGTTCGGGAGTTAACAAGCGTAACTCCCGACCGAAGGCTAGCTTATTCAAAATAATCAAAGATTACTTAGAAAGACGCTTACGGCCTTTTGCACGACGTGCATTGATTGTTGCGCGACCGTTCTTAGTAGCCATGCGAGCACGGAAACCGTGAGTACGCTTACGCTTTAGAACTGTAGGTTGAAAAGTGCGTTTCATTGTAATTACCTTACTGATCAGTAGTTTTAGGTTTTTGTTAAACCCGGCGTGGGCATTTTTTCTCTTCTTTATATAAGAAAGGAAAACCGACGCCTCTCAACAAAGAGGCGGAATTGTAATCACTGTCACAAAAAGTGTCAATGATTGGGTTAACTAAAATTCCGGTCGGGGGATTATACGTAGAATAACTAAAATCACAAGGATCCTTAGTCGATCCCAACCTTATTTAGGAATTTTTTTAATTTAGGATCTTGTGGATTACCAAAAATATCCTGTGGAGATCCCTGCTCGACAATGTGACCGTCAGCCATGAAGATCACTCGGTCTGCGACCTCTCTAGCGAACTGCATTTCATGGGTAACCACCAGCATGGTTTGATGCTGGTTTGCCAATTTTTTCATTAGGTTAAGTACTTCGCCAACCCACTCAGGATCCAGCGCAGAAGTTGGTTCATCAAACAGTAAAAGCTCTGGTTGGAGTGCCATTGCACGGCCAATACCAACACGTTGCTGCTGACCGCCAGAAAGCGCTGCTGGGTAGCTGTCTGCTTTGTCACCTAGGCCGATATCATCAAGTATTTGTTGTGCTTTTTCATAGGCTTGCTGCTTCTTCCAACCACGCACTGTAATCAAACCTTCAGCAATGTTCTGCTTGGCGGTTTGGTGAGCAAATAGGGCATAGTTTTGGAAAACAAAGCCAGTCTTACGTCGTAGTGCTAGCACCTCTGCTTTGGTGTGCTTTTGGGCATCGACTTTGATGTCATCAATCGAGATCGTGCCTTGGTCGGCTTGCTCAAGAAAGTTCACACAGCGCAGTAGTGTCGACTTACCTGTACCACTCGAACCTATGATAACAATAATCTCACCTTGCTTGATTTCTAGGTCGATCCCTTTGAGAACTTCGGTGTCACCAAAGTGCTTGTGGATATTTTGTAATTTGATCATCGTACGTATGCCTTATTCAGTTTCACTTCGGCCCAGATTTGAATACGAGTGAGGATAACCACCACGCCCCAGTAAATAAGAGCAACCGCCAAGAAAGCCTCGAAGAAACGGAAGCTTGAAGATGCCTCCATTTGAGCCTTAGCCATAATCTCAGCCACGCCTAGCGTAAAGGCAAGTGAGGTCGATTTGATCATATCGATGAAGTAGTTCATCAGAGAAGGCAGAGCGACACGGGTCGCTTGCGGCAAGATCACTCGGCGCATCGCTTGGCTAGTCGTCATACCTACCGAAAGGCTCGCTTCCATCTGGCTGCGATCAATACCGATAATCGCGGCGCGAATACTTTCTGCCATGTAAGCGGCAAAGTGCAGGGTTAAACCAATGACTGCAGCACTGAATGCATCTAAGCCAACCATCCACGGGAACACCTGAGGTAAACCGTAATAAAGGAGGAATAGCTGAACCAGCAGTGGTGTGCCACGGAAGAAGCTAATATAAAGTTGGCTGAGTTGGTCGAGTACTGGGATTTTGAACACACGAATGTTTGCCAGTATCACAGACAGGATCAGAGCAAAGAACAAGCCCCAAATCGCCATCTCCATGGTGGTGCCAAGATACTTCAACAGTATCGGTAGCAGCTCTAGCATGTAGTTAAAATCAAATCCCATAATCTATCTCGTATTTTTATTGGAAGCCGCGTGATATCAAGCGTTTTTATCAGTGATATAAAAGCAAAAGCCCACCGCTGTATAAAGCAGTGGGCCTTGAATGGAGAGTGAGTGATTACTTCTGAGTAATGTCCGCACCAAACCATTTCTGAGAGATACTTTCTAGCGTACCATCTGCGCGCATTGCTGCTAATGCTTCGTTTACTTCGGCTTGTAGTTTCTTACCGTTTTCGTTGTCTACGAAAGGCCAAGCATTTTCAATCGTTTCGAATGGCTGACCTGCTAGCTGTAATGGTAGACCAGTCTTCTTGATAAGCTCTAGTGCAGATAGGCGATCCATAACGAATGCATCAGCACGACCAAGAGCGACATCGTGTTCAATACCTGTGTCATAGGTTTTCACGTTGATCTTGCCATCTTTGTCGTAGCTGCGTAGCAGTTGTTCAAAGTTCGAGCCTAGGTTTACCGCAACAGTCTTACCTTCAAGGTCTTCGATACCTTTAATGCTGTCATTACCCTTACGAACGGTAATTTGTGCGCCGTCTACTACGTATGGGTCTGCGAATAGGTATTTCGCTTTACGTGCATCCGTCATTGTAATCTGGTTAGAAATGGTATCGATTCTACCCGTTTCAAGAAGACCAAACAGACCAGAGAAGTTCGCTGTCACGTACTCAACCTTGTAGTCGTTACGTTTACCGATCTCATCCCATAAATCCACTTCAAAACCTTGTAGCTGGTCTTGTTTAACAAAAGTAAATGGGAAATAGCGACCAGACATGCCGACTTTTACTTCAGTCGCAGCTTGAACAGTAGCAGCAGAGAGTGCGATAGCCGCAATTGCAGCCTTAATCCAGTTATTCATTTGGTAACTCCTTATATTTATGGGATTGGATGTTACTGGTAAATTGCTCGATAGAATAAATAACCAGATGTTATTAACCATAACTAGATCGCATTCTCGTTTTGGGGATAACTAGCAAGGATCCGGGCATAAGTGGATCCTTGTGTGAGTAAATTAGGGGCAAGATGTGCGGATCCGCCGGTTAATTACAAATTTATTGTGAATAACTTGGATCTTATTCACTGGATCTGTGATCAATTGCTGGTGATCTGACTTATCAACAGGTAAAATTAGCAGTCATTTCATATTACTTAAATAGAGTGGGGGCACCGTGTCATCTTCGCTTTGGTTGCAGTGTTTGCAACAGCTTCAAGAAGAGTTACCAGCTACAGAATTCAGTATGTGGGTTCGTCCGTTACAAGCGGAGCTCAATGACAATACTCTAACTCTATTTGCACCGAACCGTTTCGTACTCGATTGGGTTCGTGATAAGTACTTAAATAGCATTAACCGTCTGTTGCAAGAATATTGCGGCAACGATATCCCGCATCTGCATTTTGAAGTCGGCAGCAAGCGTGTATCGGCACCTAAGCCGGCAGCACCTGCATCGGCTCCTGCGCCAACTCGTACGGCTGCGGATGTAGCGGCAGAGTCGTCGGCGCCTGCACAGCTGCAAGCTCGTAAGCCTGTTCATAACACATGGCGCGATGAAGAGCCTGTGGATGTGGACATCAACCACCGTTCAAACGTGAACCCTAAACACAAGTTCAATAACTTTGTTGAGGGTAAGTCGAACCAACTTGGTTTGGCTGCAGCACGTCAGGTGGCAGATAACCCAGGCGCGGCATACAACCCACTATTTCTATACGGTGGCACCGGCCTAGGTAAAACTCACTTGTTGCACGCGGTAGGTAATGCCATTGTTGATGGCAAGCCGAATGCAAAAGTGGTTTACATGCACTCTGAGCGTTTTGTTCAGGATATGGTTAAAGCGCTACAAAACAACGCGATCGAAGAATTTAAACGCTACTACCGTAGTGTTGATGCATTGCTTATCGATGACATCCAATTCTTCGCTAATAAAGAGCGTTCTCAAGAAGAGTTCTTCCATACCTTTAATGCGCTGCTTGAAGGCAACCAACAGATCATCCTAACTTCTGACCGTTATCCAAAAGAGATCAACGGCGTAGAAGATCGTCTTAAATCTCGTTTCGGTTGGGGTTTGACGGTTGCGATTGAGCCACCAGAGCTTGAGACGCGTGTTGCGATCTTAATGAAGAAGGCAGAAGACCATCAAATCCACCTTGCAGATGAAGTGGCATTCTTTATTGCTAAGCGTCTGCGTTCTAACGTTCGTGAGCTCGAAGGCGCACTGAACCGTGTTATCGCGAATGCGAACTTCACTGGTCGTCCAATCACTATCGATTTCGTACGCGAAGCGCTACGTGATCTACTGGCACTGCAAGAGAAGCTGGTTACTATCGATAATATTCAGAAGACCGTTGCTGAGTACTACAAAATCAAAGTGGCTGACCTGCTGTCTAAGCGTCGTTCTCGTTCTGTTGCTCGTCCACGTCAATTGGCGATGGCATTGGCGAAAGAGCTGACTAACCACAGCTTGCCTGAGATTGGTGATGCATTTGGTGGTCGTGACCACACCACGGTACTGCACGCTTGCCGTAAGATTGCTCAGCTGCGTGAAGAGAGCCACGACATTAAAGAAGATTATTCGAACTTGATTCGTACCCTTTCTTCTTAATACACAGTATTCTTAACCTTAATAAGCAGAATCTTGGTCACGCACCTATGTTGCGTGCCATTTAGACCGTAAGAGCAAGATATGAAATTTACCATTGAACGTAGTCATCTAATTAAGCCGTTACAACAAGTGTCTGGCGCGCTAGGTGGCAGGCCAACACTTCCAATTCTAGGAAACCTACTAATTAAGGTAGAAGATAACGTGTTGTCGATGACAGCAACGGACCTAGAAGTTGAACTGATCAGCCGTGTAACGCTTGAAGGTGATTTTGAAGCGGGCAGCATTACAGTGCCTTCTCGTAAATTCCTAGATATCTGCCGTGGTTTACCAGATAGCTCAGTGATCACTGTGGTATTGGATGGCGACCGTGTTCAAGTACGCTCTGGTCGTAGCCGCTTCTCATTGGCAACCTTGCCAGCGGCCGATTTCCCTAATATTGAAGACTGGAGCAGTGAAGTTGAAGTGTCTGTGACACAAGCTGAACTGCGTGGTCTTATCGAAAAAACTCAATTCTCAATGGCGAACCAAGACGTTCGTTACTACCTTAACGGTATGTTGTTTGAGATTGAAGGCTCGACTCTACGCAGTGTGGCGACTGATGGTCACCGTATGGCGGTATCTCAAGCTCAGCTTGGTGCTGATTTTGCACAGAAGCAGATCATCGTGCCTCGTAAAGGTGTGCAAGAGCTAGTGAAGCTATTGGATGCGCCTGAGCAACCAGTAACGCTGCAAATTGGTAACTCAAACGTGCGTGCTGAAGTGAACAACTATGTCTTCACTTCGAAGCTGGTTGATGGTCGCTTCCCTGATTATCGCCGCGTAATGCCGCAAAATACCACCAAGACACTAGAAGCTGGCTGTGATGAACTACGTTCAGCGTTCTCTCGTGCAGCGATTCTGTCGAATGAAAAATTCCGTGGTGTTCGCGTGAACCTTGCAGATAGCGAGATGCGCATTACCGCCAACAACCCAGAGCAAGAAGAAGCCGAAGAGATGCTAGACGTGACTTATGATGGTGACGCGCTAGAGATCGGCTTCAACGTAAGCTATGTACTTGATGTATTGAATACACTGCGTTGTGAACAGGTTCGTATCTCAATGTCAGACGCGAACGCGAGTGCCTTGATTGAAAATGCACAAGATGACAGCGCAATGTACGTTGTTATGCCAATCCGTCTATAGAGTTGGTGCCATCGTTAATGATTAATATGATGATGCTATGCCACTCTCTCGTCTAATCGTTAAGCAGTTTAGAAATATTGAAGCCTGTGACATTCAACCGTCATCAGGCTTTAACTTTCTTATAGGGCCTAACGGAAGCGGTAAAACCAGTGTCCTTGAAGCGGTATATCTGCTCGGCCACGGTCGCTCATTTAAGAGTTCCCTAACGGGACGCATCATACAAAATGAGTGTAGCGAGCTGTTTGTGCACGGCCGTTTTATGACCTCGGATCAATTTGAGCTGCCAATTGGCATTAATAAGCAGCGCGATGGTACAACAGAGGTTAAAATAAGCGGTCAAACTGGGCAAAAACTCGCGCAGTTAGCGCAAGTCTTACCTTTGCAGTTGATTCACCCGGAAGGGTTTGATTTACTGACAGATGGACCTAAGCATCGACGCGCATTCATTGATTGGGGAGTCTTCCACAGTGAATCGGGTTTCTATGATGCATGGGGCAGGGTAAAGCGCCTCAATAAGCAGCGAAACGCCTTATTGAAAACGGCAACACACTATCGAGAGCTGAGCTACTGGGACCAAGAACTGGCCCGTTTAGCGGAAAGCATCAGTGAGTGGCGTGCCACCTACGTCAATCAGCTTAAAGAAGTCGCCGAAGAGATCTGCGCGACCTTCCTACCTGAGTTTGAGATAAAGATTAACTATTATCGCGGCTGGGACAAAGATACTCCATACGCCGAGATATTAGAGAAGAATTTTGAAAGGGATCAGCAGCTTGGTTACACCTTTAGTGGACCAAACAAAGCGGACCTGAAGATAAAAGTGAACGGCACTCCAGTGGAAGATGTCTTGTCACGAGGTCAATTGAAGTTGATGGTGTGTGCGTTGCGAGTAGCACAAGGGCAACACCTCACTCAAATGACAGGTAAGCAGTGTATCTATTTAATAGATGACTTCGCTTCCGAATTAGATAGCCAACGCCGCGCACGTCTTGCTGAGTGTTTAAAGGCGACTGAGGCTCAAGTTTTTGTAAGCTCTATTACCGCTGATCAGATTGCAGATATGCATGATGAAAATAGCAGGATGTTTCATGTGGAACATGGCAAAATAGAGCAAGGATAATTAGTCAGAGAGTAACTATGTCAGATAATTACGATTCATCGAGTATTAAGGTACTGAAGGGTCTGGATGCGGTTCGTAAGCGTCCTGGAATGTACATTGGCGACACGGATGATGGTACCGGTCTGCACCACATGGTCTTCGAGGTAGTAGATAACTCTATTGATGAAGCGCTTGCTGGTCACTGTAATGACATCATTGTTACTATCCATGAAGACAATTCAGTATCGGTACGCGATGACGGCCGTGGTATTCCAACTGAAATTCACCCAGAAGAGAACGTGTCTGCTGCTGAAGTAATCATGACGGTTCTTCACGCTGGTGGTAAGTTCGATGATAACTCATACAAGGTATCAGGTGGCTTGCACGGTGTAGGTGTTTCAGTAGTAAACGCACTGTCTAAGCAGGTTACTCTTACTATCCACCGCGGTGGTCAAATCCATACTCAAACGTACCACCACGGTGAGCCTCAAGCGCCACTAGCTGTGATTGGTGATACGGACAAAACGGGTACAGAAATCCGTTTCTGGCCAAGTGAAGAGACATTCTCAAATGTACTTTTCCACTACGATATTCTAGCTAAACGTCTACGTGAACTGTCGTTCCTAAACTCAGGCGTTTCTATCAAGCTAATTGATGAGCGTGAAGAAGATAAATCAGATCACTTCATGTTTGAAGGTGGTATTCAGGCGTTCGTTGATCACCTAAACACCAACAAAACACCAATCATCCAAAAAATCTTCCACTTCGACCACGAACGTGAAGATGGCATTACTGTTGAAGTAGCAATGCAATGGAATGATGGTTACCAAGAGAACATCTACTGTTTCACCAACAACATTCCTCAACGTGATGGTGGTACTCACCTTGCTGGTTTCCGTGCTGCGCTGACGCGTACTCTGAACAGCTTCATGGATAAGGAAGGCTTCTCTAAGAAAGCGAAGACAGCAACATCGGGTGATGATGCTCGTGAAGGTCTGACTGCTGTTATCTCGGTAAAAGTGCCAGATCCTAAGTTCTCTAGCCAAACTAAAGACAAGCTAGTTTCTTCTGAAGTGAAATCTGCCGTTGAACAAGCGATGGGTGAAAAACTGTCTGAGTTCCTTATCGAGAACCCAACAGAAGCGAAAACCGTTTGTACTAAAATTATCGATGCAGCACGAGCTCGTGATGCAGCGCGTAAAGCACGTGAAATGACGCGTCGTAAAGGTGCTTTAGACCTAGCGGGCCTACCAGGCAAGCTTGCAGACTGTCAGGAAAAAGATCCTGCACTGTCTGAACTATACATAGTGGAGGGTGACTCGGCAGGCGGCTCCGCAAAACAAGGCCGTAACCGTAAGAACCAAGCGATTCTTCCACTAAAAGGTAAGATCCTAAACGTAGAGAAAGCACGTTTCGACAAGATGCTTTCTTCACAAGAAGTGGCAACCTTAATCACAGCTCTTGGCTGTGGTATTGGTCGCGACGAATACAACCCAGATAAGCTGCGTTACCACAACATCATCATCATGACCGATGCCGATGTCGATGGTTCGCACATTCGTACGCTACTATTGACTTTCTTCTACCGTCAAATGCCTGAGCTTATTGAGCGTGGCTACATCTACATCGCTCAGCCACCGCTTTACAAAGTGAAGAAAGGCAAGCAAGAGCAGTACATCAAAGATGAAGATGCAATGAACCAATACCAAGTGGCATTGGCTCTAGACAACGCAGCGCTACACGTAAACCCTGATGCACCAGCATTGGCAGGTGAAGCACTAGAGAAGCTAGTTCAGCAATACAACTCTGGTATCAAGCTGGTGGAGCGTATGAGCCGCCGTTACCCACATGCTCTAATGCATGAAATGATCTACATGCCTCGTCTAACTGCAGAGCAGTGTCACGATGAGTCAGCAGTAGAAGCATGGGGCAAGCAGCTAGTAGAACAACTGAACGCGAAAGAGGTTGGTGCAAGCCAGTACTCTCTAGAAGTTGAGAAGCATGAAGAGCTAGGTCTAAGCCTACCTAAGATTGTGGTTCGTACTCACGGTGTGACACACGAACACGCGCTAAGCGTTGATCTGTTTAACTCGAAAGAGTACGGCAAGCTAGCAAGCTTATCAGAAGCGTTAGATGGCCTGATTGAAGAGGGCGCTTACATTAAACGTGGTGAGCGTACTCAAGCAGTATCAAACTTTGTTGAAGCGTTGAACTGGTTGATTAAAGAGTCTCGTCGTGGTCTAAGCCTACAACGATACAAAGGTCTAGGTGAGATGAACCCAGATCAGCTTTGGGAAACCACAATGGACCCAGAGACACGTCGTATGATGCAAGTAACGATTGAAGATGCGGTTGGCGCTGACCAACTGTTCACTACGTTAATGGGTGACCAAGTTGAACCTCGTCGTAACTTCATCGAGGAAAACGCATTGAAGGTTGCTAACTTGGATGTGTAGATTGTCCCCAAAAGCAATCTAAATTCCGTAAAAGACTGCCAGAAATGGCGGTCTTTTTTGTTTTTAAGTGATTGAAAAATATTGAATTGAAAAATAATTGAAAATAATCCCTTGAAACTATTTTGCTCAATCCATATATCTATTTATGAAGAGGATGACTCGTCTTGCTCTACAAGAGAAGAAACAGAACCTTCATTACCGCTGACAAAGTATCGCTCAACAGAGGATAACTTTAGCAGCACACAACTTAAAAATTGATTCACTGTCATGTCCCAGTGTTGTCGCCAATAGAGGTGAAACCCGAGGAATGCGAATTGAATCTCTTAGCTGTTTACTTGGTCTCATACACAGGTTCGATCTAAGTAAAATTCGCAGCTAAGACTATTGCTTACTAAAAGGATAGCATTATGAGAACTGTAGATTTCACTCCACTTTACCGCAACGCAATCGGCTTCGATCGTCTATTCAACATGATGGAAGCGAACACATCGAAGAACACTTCTGGCGGTTACCCTCCATACAACATCGAGCAAAAAGACGAGAACAACTACCGTATCACTATGGCTGTTGCTGGTTTTGCTGATGACCAATTAGACCTGACTCAGAAAGAGAATATGCTAATTGTTAAAGGTGAGCGTAAACCTGAAGCAGAAAAAACCTATGTGTACCAAGGTATCGCCGAGCGTGATTTCGAGCGTAAATTCCAACTAGCAGACTACGTAAAAGTGGTCGGTGCGAGCATGGAAAATGGTCTTCTTCACATCGACCTAGAGCGCGAAATCCCAGAAGCGATGCAACCACGTAAGATTGCTATCAATGGTAATAGCCTACTAGAAGGCTAATACCCGTCATACTTGAAGCTACAGCCCCAATTATTTAGGGTATTCAAGTGACAAACATTATCGGGAAGTAAAAGTGAAAGAGCACCTATGAGGTGCTCTTTTTGTTTGTCCTTCTAACGTCATTCCATAGAGGGAGGAACGACCGAGTAGGGAATCTCTATTTACTTTCGCTGTAAGCCTTTTTCACTTCTTCCGCAATGATCGCAATACCCTTCTGCATCGCTTCATCGTCTTGTACGTAGTTCATACGTAGGCACTGATGAGCATGATCCCACTCGTCTTCTTGGCCGATAAAGAAGTATTCACCTGGAACAATCAATACACCACGAGCTTTTAATCTGTCGTACAGTTCCATGGTGGTGATTGGCAGTTCATCAAACCATAGCCATAAGAAGATAGCGCCTTCAGGTTTGTGAATACGGAAACGCGGGTCATCAATCGCTTCTTGCAGCAGTTCAACGGCGCGCAAAGACTTCTCTTTATAGAAAGGCTTGATCACTTCACTGCTCAAGCGCAGCAGATCACCGTTTTCAATCATGTGGTTGGCGATAGCTGGCCCAACACTGCTTGGCGCTAAGCTGATGATGCCATTCATGTTGGTTAGCGCTTGGGTTACTTCTTCGCTCGCAATCACGATACCGCAACGCACACCAGGCAAACCAAGCTTAGAAAGGCTCATGCACAGAATCGTGTTTTCATTCCAGAATGGTTCCACATCTTCAAAGATGATGTTTGGAAATGGTAGGCCGTAAGCATTGTCGATCAGCAGTGGGATGTTGTTGTCACGTGCCAGCTTATCCAGTTTACGCACTTCTTCGTCGGTCAGTACGTTACCGGTTGGGTTAGTTGGGCGAGACGCACAGATAGCAGCAACGGAGTCATCCACTTTTAGCTGTTCGAAATCGACGTGGTATTTGAACTGGCGGTTTTCTAGTAGCTCGATCTCAGGGTGGTAAGAGATAAAGATGTCGTCATCAATGCCTGCATCACCGTAACCGATGTATTCCGGCGCGATCGGCAGCAAGATCTTCTTATGTGAGCCATCAGGCTGTTGGCCTGCTAGTAGGTTGAATAGATAAAAGAAGCCGCTTTGACTGCCGTTAGTTAGGCTGATGTTCTTCTCGCTGATGTCCCAGCCATAGGTCTCTTTCAGCATAGCTGCTAAAGACTTAATAAAGCTGTCTTTGCCTTGTGGGCCATCGTAGTTGGCGAGGGCGGCGATGAGTTCTCCACTGGCGAGCATGTCGGCACTGGCTTGGTTAAAGTAATCGAGCATGGCAGGGATAGCGGCTGGGTTGCCACCACCAAGCATGATTGCGCCAGGAGTGCGCAGGCCATCATTCAAATCATCCATTAAACGAGTGATTCCAGAGTATCGATTAAACTTTTCGCCAAACTTAGAGAACTGCATTACTTATTTTACCTAATTCATTGTGATTGCTTGTTATGTGTCATTAAGGCAGACCTTATGTCTGCCATCAGTGTAATCCTTGAACATACCGCAATGTTTTTGCGACGCATAGCGCCAAATGCTCTAACACGTAAAAAACTTCTATAAAGTTTGGCTAATGAGTGACTGCTTGCTTATTGCACTAGTTTTTGAGATCAAAAAGGAGAAGCCGAAGCTTCTCCATGAGTTTTGACTGTTTAAACCTGCTGGCTTATTTCGAGCCGGTATACACAACCAACACCTTGTCATCTTGGTATTGGCGCTCAAACGCATAGTAGCCCTTGCTGTTGCGGATGATGTGCTTTCCTTGAGCGACAGCAGGGTGGCGTTGGCGGAATTGTCCGAGTGCTTGCCAGTGCTTTAACAGCTCGGCACGCTCTCCGGTGATTTGCTCCCAAGGCATGTCTGAACGAGTACCCTGCATAGGGTCGGAACCCGTTGGGCCGAAATCACGGGCGATCTCATCTCCGTAATAGATCTGGACTGCACCCGGAGCCAACATCAATGCGTTTGCCGCTTTGGTCTGTTTGGCAAAGTCACTGCCGTGCTGCGTCCAGAATAGCGAGGTGTCGTGAGAGGATAAGTAACTCAACACGTTGAACTCGCTGTCACTGTTGATCTTCTCTGCGTAGCGAAGGTAATCAGCGTCGAGATCAGACAAACATTTGAGCGCCTTTGGTGCGATATCACTCTGGAATTCGAAGTTGATGATCGAATCAAATCCGTTGGCGAAGTAATCTGATTTCACCACGCTGTGTGCCCACACTTCGCCGGTCATCCAAAATGGTAAGTCATCTAAGGCTTTGTCAGGGTTATTCTGTTTCCATTCAGCCAGTGCTTGGTTGGCGCTCTCTTTTAGCTCTGCCCAGGCTTCGAGCTCAACGTGTTTTGCGGTATCGACTCTAAAACCATCCACGCCGTATTCACGAACCCAGTCTGAAAGCCAAGTGATGAGGTGGTCACGGGGTGTTTTGAGTTCATCAGTCGCGCTGGTGGATTTGTTGCGATAGAAGTTCGGGAGCCCTGTGGTTTCCGTCGATTCTGTTTTGAAATCAGGTAAGTGCGCCAATGACATGGTCAGGTTGTTGTAACCCGGAGAGTCGTAAGCACCGATATCGCTGCGCAGCCAGGCTTTGCCCCACCACTTTTCCCACGCTTCTTTATCGCCGTAAGAGATGTAGTTGTTGAAGTAGTGCCAGTTCTGACCTTTTGCGGGTTGCCAATCTGTCCAGTTATCACCAAGCGTTTTTGTTGCTTCTTCATCACTCAGGTTGAGCTTACCAAAGTCGAACTCCTGCATATCGGCCAGGGTAGCGTAGCCAGTATGGTTCATGACTATGTCCCAAACGACACGAATACCTTTGCTGTGCGCAGTATCGATGAAGGTTTTTAGCTCGTCTTCGGTACCCATGTTGCCATCAAGTTTGGTCCAATCTTGATGGTAGTAACCATGGTAGCCATAATGTTTGAAATCACCACGGTCACCGCCGCCAACCCAACCATGTATCTGCTCTAAGGGAGAGGTAATCCAGATAGCATTAGCACCGAGTGACTCTATGTAGTCGAGCTTTTCGGTTAAGCCTGCTAGGTCACCGCCATGGAATGTGCCGATTTCATCGTGTCCGTCTTGGCTACGGCCGTAGCTATTGTCGTTGTCAGGGTTGCCGTTGTGGAAGCGGTCGGTCATCACGAAGTAGACCGTGGCATTATCCCAACTAAAATCTGCTTTGGTTTCAGGCTCAACCTTTTCTAGTAATAAGACGCCTTGGCTACTTTCAGCTGGTTGTATGGTGATACTGCCGTTAGTGACCGTGGTTTGTATTCCGGAAAGGGCATCTCTGATCAAGGTGCCATCATCAAAGGTTTGAGCAACATTGATGGTGGTTGGCCCGTCACTAGGAACCGGACAAGCAAAGCTTTGGGCTTGTTGCTGTTTTGGTTTTATTTGAACCGTTAACTCATTGGTTTGCGGGTTGAGTGTAAATTGGTAGGTATTCGCGCGAAAGACCTTAATAGCGAGCTCTGATTTCTCAGCGCAATCGTCTAGGCGAAGGGGTTTATTGAATTTAATGCGACTCTCTTCCGCCAGTGCATAGTTGGTGCCACAGGTATTTTTACTGTCGCTGATAGAGAAGGTATAGCTACCTTTAGCGAGTTCCTGTTCTGCGATTACAGTGCCTTTGCCTGACGATTCGAATACCACGGTCTCGTTATCAATCGTCAGTAATAGGTTGTTGTCGCTGGTTTGGCTGCATGCGCTGAGTGCAAGCATTGAAAGTGCGAGTACTGTTTTTTTCATTGTTCCCTTCCCCTGAATAAACAGGTCAGTTATAGCAAACAATGCCCTATACAGTCTGAGTGCTGATTCATTCAGTTAATCAATAACACCTCTACAAACAAATGCTTGGTTCACAAAAACAAAAAGGGAAGCTTTCGCTTCCCTTTGGGTGTTTACCTTTTGTTGCTCAGAGCATCGCTTTGAACAGCTTTCTCACTCGTACTTATTTTTGT
>NZ_MCYD01001246.1:0-1488 GCF_002876325.1 Vibrio sp. 10N.261.52.A1 | reverse complement strand
CATCAATAATGCGCGTGCAAAGCAGAGGAATGTTTTGATTTCGGCAGGCGTGAGCAATCACAATGAACTCATCGCCACCAAAGCGACCAATCATGCAGGTTTCATCAACTAGCTGTTTTAGGCGCTTACCGACTTGTTTTAGCAGCTGATCTCCCACGCTATGCCCATAGGTGTCATTGACGAGCTTAAAGCCATCAAGGTCAACAAACATCAACTCAAAAGGAGAGCGGTAGGCAATACTGGTTTGTAGTAAGTTGGTGATCCCTCTGCGGTTATGAAGCTCTGTTAAGCAATCGTGCTCCGCGTTGTACCTGGCTTTTATCAGCTTTTCTTTTTGCTTGGTGGTACAGGTTAGGTCTAACAGTAGCTCACTCTTGTCGAACAGCCACTTACCTTGAACGTCAAAGTGATGGGTTTTGTCACCTATGGTACAGCTCACTTCTTCTAGGATCTCCTGCCCTGTTCGTGCTGAAAATAGCCAATGGGCTGCAGTTTCTTCGCTGGAAAGAAAATCGGAGAGGGTGGTAAATGGTGAACCATAGTTTTGGTTAAACGCGGAGTTAGTGCTTACTATCTTACCTGAGCGGTCAAATAGTAGAGAAAGGTTCGCTCCGTCTGAGAAAGCGAGATCCTGCTTAAGACTGCCTTCTTCGGCAACAACTTGAACTAACATGCCCGTTCGAGCATCAGGTAAAGGAATACCAGAAAACTGGCACAGTGCGCGTTTGGCTATGTATTTGGGGGTAAAGTTCCACCATGTTTTGATGCTTTCACCACGTAGAAATTGTCTTTGATACTCTTCGAGAGTCGCCTCTATTGCCTTTGACATCTCGACACTAAAGTCGCGTGACGTCAGTTCAAACAAAGATTCCGCCTCCCACAAAGGAAGAGCACTTTGGTTTGCCCATGTGATTCTTTTGTTATCGATGTCATATATCCAAATGGGACACTTTAGGTACTCGAATGATTGATAACTTGTCATCATGCTCGACTCTACGTGAGGAAGTTTTAGTTGGATGCCACCGAGCAAGCAGGCCTACTTCGGTGACTTATTAATACAAATCAAACCCTCTCCATATTATTGAGAAAGGTGTGTTTATAGGTTTAATGAGCGGATGATCTTGGTCACTTTCCCTTGCGGAGTTGTCTCGATGATATAGCCTTTTTTATCATCGAAGATTTCACCATCAATAAAATGCCATCCATTTGGTTTCTTTATGATTTCCTTAGGGAAGTTCTCATCAAACATAGAATGATTTGGATAGACCGTTTCGATAGCTTCGAATAGGAGCTGCGCTTGGTCTTGATTCGCTAGGGTGAAGTCTTCTTTTAAGCACATGGTTAATTCAGGCAGTGGCTGAGTCGTAAAAGGTTCAGTGACGGTACCCAATACACCTTTTTGTGAGTAGAAACGGTATGAGCCTGAACTGCTTTCACTGCCATCTGGAGACTTGATATAAGGCGTTGCACTGTAGAACTCACAATCAA
>NZ_MCYD01001245.1:0-2386 GCF_002876325.1 Vibrio sp. 10N.261.52.A1 | reverse complement strand
GAGCTTAACTTGTATTTCATATTGAGTTTCCTTTCTCTTTAATAATACAACCGAGCTAGTCAAGGTCTGTTGACTAACTGAATTGCTCGATGGTGATCCTTTCCATGTTTTGAACCATTTGAGCAGAAGGAGGGATGGGGGAAGTGTGTGAATCAATCAGCAAACCAATACAGCAACAAAGCATAAGTGTGATTTGCTTGATTTATCCACGGTGTTTCACCGCCATCGGATAACTTTGTCAAACTATTACAAATTCGTCAAAAACCACCTCTATTTATAATCTTAGGGAATATTCGTACGAATTCCATCTTTGACTCTATTTACATGGCACTTTAACAGGCTGTGTCACATTACCACCAAAGTTAGCCGGTTTGTGTTGATCTTTGAGGCGTTTTCAAGGTGAGATGACCACTAATTATGTGTATGAAATGCATTGAATGGTCGCAAAAATCGTATTTTCTATATTAAATTCGCCAAAAATTAGAAAATACGATTAATGTGCGATTTGAGGTAGTAATTGGCATTAATTTACCTGCTAGCAGGATACATTCTACATCGGCAGGTTCAAAAACTCGTTCCGATAGAGTTTATTAGCTAGACGCTCACGTAGCTTAACTGGGATAAATTTCATTCGGTTTATCTGTCTAACCAGTTCTTGTGCAAAGCTTGGCGTATCCTTCATATTCATGATGCAGCCCGTTAAGGAGATAGTCTGAGCATCGAGAAGCTTCTTAGCTTGCTCGAGATGATGAGACGATGTATCTCCGTAAGCGACAACAAGAAGCGTTGAATCACAGGCGCTTGCTACTGATTGAGCTGGGATATTACCTTTATTTATGTTGAGTAGCGGCGATGTATCGATGATTACGCGGTCGTATTTAACTAGCCATTGAGCAACAGCCTGCTTTAATGTCGATGGATCTTTGTATGCTAACTGCGTCGATGCGACTTGCGGCGCGGGTACCCCGATAAACGTGCGTTGTGATTCAACATGCTCAATAAGCTGACCTGATTGTTCCTCTTCAAGCATATTGAGGTTCTTAAAAGCTGGGTTGAACAGGTTAAGGTCCACATACAGTGTAGAGTGACCCGCTAACAAGAAACGCTCGGCGAGGGCAGTTGCGACCGATGTTACGCCGTCACCTGAATGACAAGCAGTAACACAGATAGAGCGTTGTTCGTTTAATTCAGACGCCAAATAGATTTGCTCAACTTCGGCATGCGTTGCTGAAATAGTCATTATAACGCTCCTATTAGTACAATCGTGGTAGTAATACGTAGTATGTCCTCTAGGCCTACACGGGCTTTTTCCATAAAACTGTCACGACGGTCTGGAATGTAAATGGTGTCTCCAGCGCGCAAAACCGGTAGGTTATAAATGTTGGCTGTTTTACTAAATTCAACCAGGTCGAAAGTGCGAGCTTGTCCTTGGCAACAAGACATATTTACAATGGTAATCTTCTCAACGTATGCATTGTCAGTAGGGCCAGCCGCTTCAGCTAAGATATCTAAAATCGTCATGTTATCGTTAAACACATAACGGCCGGGGTTATTAACTGCCCCTAGCACACGCACGGTTTCTTCTTTTGGCTTGTCTAGCCAGTTTTTGTTCTTCTCAGGGATATAGATAGTATCGCCAGTAGTGACATTCGGTAGTAACGATTCATCGCCTGTTTCAAAATACAAAGACAGATTAAACTTGCTGACCTTGGCGTAAGGTTTATCACGATGGGTCACACGAATGTTGTGTATGTCTGCATCTCCAGTAGGGCCGTCGGCCGCAGACAAGATATCTAGGAAATGCATGTCTTTAGTGAAACGGTAACGGCCTGGTGCGTTGACTTGTCCAAAAATGTAAATAGATGCATCAGAGCTTTGGCGAACCCATTGTGATTTATTGTCTGATGGGTCTTGCGGTAAATCGTGTACACGAACGATTGAGCCAGCAGAGATATAGGGCATTTGGTCTCGTGGTGCACCGTTTTTAATAAACTCATCTAAATCGAATACCACGAGCTTTCTGCCAGTCACAATCTCAATTTTTGTAGTATCAGCGCGTAGAGTTGGTCCTCCGACATGCGCGAGTAGGCCCATGAAGTTCATTTCGTCTGACCACTCAATTCGACCAGGTCGGTTTACTTCACCAATCACGTTAACGGCTCTGTCTGGAGCGATCTTCAACCAAGATTTTTCGTTCATATCCGTTTTCTCAGGAACAAAAATCGCATCACCAGCTTTAATGTTTGGTGGGTTTGAGTTCGGTAAGCCTTCGGTATAGGCGGCTAAATCGAATCGAAGTACTCGACCATCGGCTTTGATAACGCGGATTTGGCGAGACTCAGCGAAGCGAGTAGGTCCACCGGCGTTAGCCAAGATATCCATGAAG
>NZ_MCYD01001244.1:0-230 GCF_002876325.1 Vibrio sp. 10N.261.52.A1 | reverse complement strand
AGGAGATCTATCACAAATCATTTTTTATCCCTCAGCCCTTTAAAAACAAGGGTTTTAACAAATTTTATGCACTTTGACCTATCATCGATTGCTTCTAAATAGTTAATCCTGGGGGAACATTATTCATGTTTTTCTAATCTGGATTAGTAAAATCTAAATAGTGGGGGTTTATATGCAATGTACTTTAATTGATAAAAGTGAGCTTAAAGTGGAAGTATGCAGTGTTTTTA
>NZ_MCYD01001243.1:0-2580 GCF_002876325.1 Vibrio sp. 10N.261.52.A1 | reverse complement strand
CGAGCGTACCGAAATCACGGAGTCGCTGCTATCTAAACTGCCAAATCTAAAAGTGATCAGCCAAACCGGAAAAGTCAGTAATCACATCGATCCACAACTGTGTGAACGTTTCGGTGTGAAAGTGCTAGAAGGACGAGGTTCACCTGTCGCGCCCTCTGAGCTCTGTTGGGCATTGATTATGGCGGCATCTCGTCACATTCCTACTTACGCTTCAAACCTTAAACATAACCAATGGCAAGATTCAGGCGTACTTGGTTTAGGCAGAACGCTAAGGGGCTTAAAGCTTGGCATTTGGGGCTATGGAAAAATCGGGCGCTGCATCGCGCAATACGCCAAAGCGTTCGGGATGGATGTCATGGTGTGGGGTAGCCAGAATTCGCGAGACCAAGCACATGCCGATGGTTTTGAGGTGGCAGCAACCAAGCAGGCATTTTTCGAGAGTGTTGACGTACTCTCATTACACCTTCGTTTAAACAGTGTCACTAAAGGCTGTGTTACTGCCAGTGACCTCAGCGTAATGAAACCTGACTCGCTATTCGTGAATATCAGCCGAGCGGAGTTAGTCGAACCAGAAGCCTTGCTTAATGAACTCACTAAGGTACCAAGCAAAAGAGCAGCAATAGATGTGTTTGATATTGAACCTGCGACACCAGATAACGAACCGCTGTTGTCTCTACCAAACGTGACAGCAACGCCGCATTTAGGCTACGTTGAACAAAATAGCTACGAACTCTACTTTGATATCGCTTTTGATAACATTTTGGTATATCAAAAAGGTGGCATATAGAGCTAGAATCTGCCCAAACAAAAAAGGTTGAGAAAATATGAACTTAACAGTCAGACAAGTCGTAGTAAGCGATGCTCAAGGCATAATTGACGTATTGAACCCAATCATTACTGAAGCGCGTTACACTATCTTGGATAAGACGTTTACGGTCGATGAAGAAAAGGCATTTATTGAGTCGTTTCCAGAGCGAGGTGTATTCAGTGTTGCTGTCAACGAAACGACTGGTGACCTGCTTGGCTTTCAAAACGTAGACCCGTTTGCATCATATACTAAAGCCTTCGACCATGTGGGTATTATTGGGACTTATGTTGACGCAAACAGCCGTGGGCAAGGCGTCGCAAAACAGTTATTTGAACATACATTCGAAGTCGCAAAAACCAAAGGCTACGAAAAGCTTTTTGCTTATGTTCTAGCTGGTAACGAACGCGCATTAGCGGTTTATCTTAAACAGGGCTTTGAAACTGTCGGAATAGCAAAGAAACACGCCAAGATAGGTGATCAGTACTTTGATGAGATTCTTATCGAGAAGTTCTTATAAGTACGGTGATACATTCGAAATATCATCGATGCAGGAGGCATGATGAACAAAGCTACAACATCAACGGCTCAAATCAAGCTAACTAAAACCGTCTTATTTGATTGGGGCAACACCTTAATGATCGACTTTCCAGATGCACAAGGGAAAATGTGTGACTGGGAAACTGTACAAGAGGTGAGTGGGGCACAAGCCTTACTCGCTCAATTGACGAAGCATCACAACATCTACATCGCTACTAATGCGGCCGATTCAAGCAAAACTGACATCATCTGTGCGTTTGAGCGAGTTGGCCTGTCGCAATACATTGATGGTTACTTCTGTAAGGCGAGTATTGGTTTATCTAAATACGAGCCGGGCTTCTATCCTGCGATCATCTCGCAACTCGGGATAAAGCCAAAAGAGATCACCATGATTGGCGATACCCTAGAGAAAGATATCTACCCTGCACTTGAGGCAGGCCTGCAGGCTGTTTGGCTCAACACTGAAGGGGCCATCGCAGATACAAACTTACCTATCGTTGAGGTTCAAAACCTGACCGAACTACTGGAGTTATGCAATGGATGATCATTCAGAGATTTGGCGTCAGTATTATCAAAAAGCCTTAGATAAGCCTCATTCAAAAAGAACAGAATTCGCTATGACGCTGAACGAGTCAGGCTTAAATGTCGCGATTGACTGCGGTTGTGGTATAGGAAGTGACATTGAGTTTTTAGAGCAGCAAGGCCACCAAGTTTATGGCTTCGACGTTAACTCTGACTCGATATCGATATGTCGAGATAGGTTCGGTCAAAAAGCTTTGGTCGAGATATCTCAAAGCGCATTTGAAGATTATGATTATCCCAAAGCCGGGCTAGTGATTGCGAACTCCAGCCTATTTTTTGCAAAGCCAAATCAGTTCGATCAGACGTGGCAGCGAATCATCGATAGCATTGAAATCGGTGGTGTATTTGCGGGCGATTTCATGGGGGTAGATGATAGTTGGGCTTATGGTTATCGAACCTCTACAACGCCTCTCACAAAGGCAAAAGTACTGAGTCTATTTGATGCGTTCGAAGTTATCCGTTTTCACGAGCGAGACGAACAAGCGCTTACATCATTAGGCAAGATGAAGCATTGGCATACTTACTCTGTTGTAGCGATTAAGCGACGTTCAACCTAGTAACGTTAAACTAAAATTTTCTGTGCGTTCATTTTGAAAGCAACTTCTCATTTGTTGTCTAATTAATACTCTAAGCTAAGCCTATATTTCTAATAG
>NZ_MCYD01001242.1:0-2804 GCF_002876325.1 Vibrio sp. 10N.261.52.A1 | reverse complement strand
CCATCAATATGAATAAGACTGCATGGTAAACTGCTTTTATAAAAAAGCAGGAATAAAGAATGATTACTAAGGATAGAGATTCAAAAATCGACAACAGTCTTCAACAGAAAGCTGGCGCAAAAGTAGAGCAGGATGTCGCGTTTTACTTACGCAGAGAGTTTGGAGATGCAAATGACATCTTCATTATCAATGACCTACGCATACAGTTTAAAAATGAAACAGCTCAGATCGATCACTTAGTCCTTTATAACAAAGGATTTATCATTATTGAGTCGAAATCGATTCGCGGTGAGGTTAAGGTCAACAATCAACTCGAATGGAGCCGAACCGTAAGAGGGAAATGGACAGGAATGCCCTCACCTATCGAGCAAGCTAAGTTGCAAACCAAACTATTGAAAGCACTTTTAAATGACAACGCTAAGTCGTTATTAGACCGAATTGCATTTTTACAAGGGTACTTTGGTGGTCGCTGTTGGGATCAACTCTGTGCCGCGTCCAATGACGCTCTAATCGATCGAACTTCTATCCCTAAAGATATATCGAAGAAGCTCATTAAAGCCGAATCTATTGGTAGCAGCGTTAAGAGTCTCATCAAAAAGCACCGCGTAGGTTCAATACTAAATCCGAATCCTACGTTTAATCGTGATGAACTGTACCGCCTAGTTCACTTTCTAAACGAACAACATGTGCCTACGTCTTCTCCGGCTCCCAAAGTACATATCGCAGAATTGAGCGAAACTGAAAAGGTAGACTTGCTTCCAGCTCAAGAAACAATTGAAGAGGCCAAAGTTCCACAAATAAGGCATGGTTTTAATTGTAAGAAGTGTCAAAGCCCTCAGACCGAGCCGAGGTATGGAAAGTATGGGTATTACGTCTACTGCCCACAATGTAAGGTGAATACTGCAATGCGTATTAGTTGCCATTCTTGCCAATCTAATTCAGCCAAAGTCAGTAAGAAAAAGAACACGTACTCAATAGCATGCTCTTGTGGTGAAGGAACTCAAGTCGTATTTCCTTAATCTAATAATTCGGAATCCGAATTACAACGCAATTTAAAGCGATGCGGATTCCGAATTCCCCCAAAACTAAACAACTAACACGAATCACTTCTGGCCACTTTTCGGCATAACCTCAACAGGGGGTACTTGGTGCCAAATAATGTCACTTGTGCCTGTATAGATTTTTGTTGTTTTAGCGTTCGCATGCGCCATTCGCTCGGTAGCACTCTGCCCTTGCTGTTCAATCATCCGGGCAGCTAGTCCTCGAATTTCATGATAGGTCGGCCTTAACGATTTCTTTAGGTGACTATAAAGCCCTAATGAGTCTCGAACCTTACTGAACTCTTTACTTATATTGTGGTGATGTACTTGGTAAAGATGGTCCGTCTCTTTTGAAATACCACGTTGCTGCTGTTTGGGTTTACGGTGAACGATATAAGGACAAATCAATCTCGATGTTTTAGAAAGATCGACAATGTCTTTAATCGTCTGAGTGACCGGAATGGCGACAGTGGAAGCATCGGACTTTTTCACCTTTTCTCGATGAACATAAAGCATTCCATACACTGCATGCCCATCCACATACTCCACCTCTTTGTCAGGGTTCCATAGAATCCCACAAACGCCTTCCCGTGGTTTGTATATACGATAACGAAGCCTATAGATCTCTCTCACAGCATGAGTCGTCTCAAGTGTTAAGCTCATTGCGACCTTAAGAAACAGTGGCGCTGCATCGTAGACCTTTTGGTAGTTTTCGATATCTAGGTCGTGGCGAGCTTTTGTGTAATCTTCTCTGGTCAATCGACGCTGTTTTTTATTGAGTACAAAATTACTCTCAATAGCGCTCTCATCAGCAAGGTAGGAAAATACCTTTTTAAGGTTACTGATCTTATTATTGAGCTGACGATTACTTAACTCTGAATAGTATTTAGAAAGGAACTCATTGATGTGCTGTAACTTGATCGATTTGGTTGGCAACCGCCCCATGAACTCATCAAGGCGGTAACAGTCCCTTTCCAAATTTCGATAAACGTCTTTGGAAAGCCGTTCTTCTTTCTTCACACGAGACAACACTAATGGAAGCCACTCTTTTAAAGGCCGATTGAATTTGTCCTTACGGCCTTTAGAGACAGCTTTGCGAAATGGGGTCATCTCAGAAAGGGAAAACGCGCTTCCTAGCTCAGGACGATATTGCAAGTTGTAAACATGCGCAGCTTGTATCGCTTCTTGCTCTACAGTCCCGATAGGAAATAGCTTTTTCACACCATCTACGGTTGTAAACCGAAATCGAGATTGCCCCCTATGGCTCATTTTCACCAAGAATGGAGGATAATGAGCCGTTTCTTTGCTTCTAGCTCTACCAACCATTTATGACTCCAAGAACCTTAAAAGTTCACTCACTCTGTCTGCAGGGTTCCCAATCTCGTCGTCAACACAGACTAAATATCGGCCCGTTGGCGTTCTAGTGCCCTCGAGCTTGCCATGTTTAATCCAGTTTATGATGGTAGTATTGCATATCCCTGAATCAGGGTAAAACTCATCAATAAATTGTCTAGGTCTGATTTTACGCGTCGCCATGTCGTTCTCCTTACCTTTCTCACTACATGAAAATTAAGATTTTTCATCTACTGGTAGAAAAACTATGCACGATTTTTTCAGTGACATTCTATTTGCGCAGCAATTAACGAAAAGGATTCCCGAAGCGTAAAACGATTCAACGAATCGATTTCAAGCCCACTTTAGGGTGGACTAATACAGTAGTGCCAAGTTGCTAATCTATTGATTTTATTTAACTATTTCATTGGT
>NZ_MCYD01001241.1:0-1971 GCF_002876325.1 Vibrio sp. 10N.261.52.A1 | reverse complement strand
GTTTATATTATTGTTTAGTTCCAGTGCATTTGCAGAAGAAGGATCATTTAATCAAGCTATCAGTAACTTAAGCAAAAGTGTTGATGGATTTTTCAACGACTACACAGGATGGTTCGTTGGACTCATATTTAAAAGTGTACCGGTTGGCGAAGCTAACTTCCCTATTATTGTTGGCTGGTTATTACTCGCTGCGTTGATCTTTACTGTTTACTTTGGCTTCGTCCAATTTAAGCGAGTCGGTATGGCTGTAGATATCATTAGAGGCAAGTACACAGACCCTAACTCAAAAGAAGACGGCGAAGTTTCCCATTTTCAAGCTTTAGCTACTGCCCTTTCTGGAACCGTCGGTCTTGGTAACATCGCAGGTGTAGGTGCTGCACTCGCCATCGGTGGCCCTGGTGCAACATTCTGGATGATTTTGTGTGGCCTTCTTGGTATGGCTTCAAAATTCTGTGAGTGTACGTTGGGTGTGAAATACCGAACTATCTTACCGTCAGGTGTGGTTTCGGGTGGTCCAATGTACTACCTGAGCCAAGGCCTAGGTGAGCGCGGATTGGGTGGACTGGGTAAAGCACTTGCGATCGGCTTTGCACTGATGTGTATCTTGGGTTCACTTGGTGGCGGTAACATGTTCCAAGCTAACCAAGCTCATGCAATGCTAACGTATGCCTTTGATATCCCAAGTGAGTACGGTGTTATCACTGGCCTTGTACTAGCTGCTTTAGTTTTCTCTGTGATTGTTGGTGGCATGCCTTCTATTGCATCGGTAACAGAAAAAGTGGTTCCTTGGATGGCAGCGCTATATATCGGTATGGCTCTAGTTGTTATCGGTTCTAACCTTGATCAAGTTGGCCCTGCTTTCAGCGCAATCTTTACCGGTGCATTTACTGGCGAAGGTGTTGTTGGTGGATTCATTGGTGCGTTAATTCAAGGCTTGAAGCGTGCAACCTTCTCGAACGAGGCAGGTGTTGGTTCTGCGGCAATTGCTCACTCAGCGGTAAAAACAAAAGAGCCAATTACTGAAGGCCTAGTGTCACTACTAGAACCGTTCGTTGATACCGTAATCATTTGTACGATGACAGCATTGGTTATCACTATCGCTGGTCTAAACACAGGTCCATTCGATGGTTCAGGTTTAACAGGTGTAACTCTAACTGCGGCGTCGTTTACTGAAACTGCAGGTTTCTTCAAATACACCTTAGCACTAGCCGTTATCATGTTTGCATTTTCTACTATGATTTCTTGGTCGTACTACGGTCTTAAAGCATGGACTTACCTATTCGGTGAAGGAAAGGCTACGGAACTGGTTTTCAAAGTGATGTTCTGTGTGTTCGTTGTGATTGGTGCAACAATCCAATTTGGTGCGGTAATCGACTTCTCTGATGCAGCTATCTTTGCGATGTCTATCTTTAACATCCTAGGTCTATACTTCTTGATGCCTGTTGTTAAGAAAGAACTGCAATCATTCGTTGCTCGTGTGAAATCAGGTGAAATCAAAACCTACGAAAAGTAATCACTCGCTAATTAACACTGTTCTAAAAGTCTTGGCGATACCCTTTGCTTGAGAAAGCGAGAACAGAACAATAGCTTAGTCAAAATCCCTACCAGTTTTGCTTGTGGGGATTTTTTGTACCTAAATTTTCTTGTTCACGCTGCTTAGGATTTCGGCATACTTTTATACGGTCCACTACCTCTTCTACTTCAATCACATATGGTTTCGTTAATGGCGAATTACAGTCGTCAAAACAATAAGCTACGGTGCAATTCTCACACTGATATTCATTCATGGTTTATCCCTGTCCATTGAGATGGTCTAATCAAAGAATGACAACAGACCGCATGTTCACCCTAGAACACCGCTATTATGCTGTTTATCAACCCTATAAATACGCGTGCAAAGTCACCAAATATTCAATTAATCACATATTAAAAACATTTTGCGGCTCTAATCACGAATAGCTTGGTAATAGT
>NZ_MCYD01001240.1:0-3378 GCF_002876325.1 Vibrio sp. 10N.261.52.A1 | reverse complement strand
ACTCATAAGATATACCTAGCAATACTTCCCCTTTTTGTAAATCGTCAACAGATGTGTTTGTCCAGCTTGTTAGCTCTAGTTTTGAGTTAGGGGCTTGAGCCATGATTTCACGGTACAAAGAGCCCGATAAGCAGGCTAACACAACAGGAGATAATGCAATCTTGATTGGATAATCGATATCTTGTGGGTCAAATATATTTGAAGAATTGACGGCTGTCATTAGACCGTCGAGATGAGGTGTTATCTCGTTAGCTAGTTGTTCCGAAAAAGCAGTAGCTTGTAACCCTCCATGTACTTTCACGAATAGATCATCCGAAAAGTGATGACGCAGTTTCTGTAGAGCTTGACTCACTGCTGGCTGAGAAACGAATAAACGATCCGCTGCCTTTCTGGTGTTTTTTTCCTGGTAAACAATCAAAAAGGTACGCAATAGGTTTAAATCAAGAGAGCTGAATAGATCCTTAGCCATAACATTCCATGAGTCGCCATATGAGTTTACTAATATACGTGACTTCTAAGCTTTTACTAGCCATGTTGTGTTGGTGTTTAGTCAGCTCTCGGTGTTTATCTATATGTTAAGCGAGGCTATCAGATCTTGAATCTTTGCCGTACTCGTTACAGGGATTAAGTAATCATCTACATCATCACGCCCCATTTGAGCTTGAGAGGCTTGTGTCATTAAGCTTGGTCTTGTCGACTTGCCAGATAGATGCAGTGCTTGAACGCCAGTGTGATTAAGAATTTCTTGGCCATTTACAGCGGTAACGCCAGCCCCTGCCATAATATCTAAGCGGCCTTGAGTGAGCGTAACCATTTCCTTGAGAATGTCTTTTCCTTGTTCCGCGTTACTTGCTAACCCTGAAGTTAAAACACGTTCACAACCAAGTTCGATAATCTGTTCTAGAGCTGTTTGGTAATCCTTAAGTTGGTCTATAGCACGGTGAAAGGTCACGCCGAGTTTTAGCTGGTGGGCTTTTGAGGTTAGTGCTTTCATCACAACCATGTCTATTTCACCTTGAGCGGTAAGCACACCTAACACCACTCCATCTAAACCAGCACCGGCAGCGGCTTGGATATCATCAAGCATGCACATCATATCGTCATTATCGAAGATGAAGTCGCCTTGCCTTGGGCGAATCATTGCGTACACGGGGACCGATGAGATGCGAGCGGCTTGCTTCATCATTCCTAGGCTTGGAGTTAATCCACCAAGTGCTAGTGAAGAGCAGAGCTCAATACGATTCGCTCCGCCTGCTAGGGCATTGTGTAGAGATTCTAGGTTATCGATACAAACTTCAATTTCGATGTTCATGATATTTTACTCGTTCAAATTGAGACTGTGGAAATCATAGCAATCTTGAGACGATTCTGAATAGGTAGCGATAGAGGAAAATAGAGGTAAAGTTTCGCTTTGCGGTTACCCCTATTCATAGTGGAGATGAGCAAGCAATAAACCATTGTTGAAGCAATAGATGCAAAAAGCCCGAAGCGTTAACTTCGGGCTTTGAATAAGACTTTACTTCTTAACTGATTGGCGATGCGCTTTGCGCTGTAGCTTATGCTTTATTTCTCTTTATAGAGAGTCATCCAACCATTCACCCGTGTTGAGTCGGGCTTAAGAATGTAATTACTTGCTTAGGTCGTCAGCGTGCTCAGATAGGAATGCTGCAACACCTTTTGGAGATGCGTCCATACCTGATTTACCTTCTTCCCATTGTGCAGGACAAACTTCACCGTTCTTCTCGTGGAAGTTTAGTGCGTCTACCATGCGTAGCATTTCGTCGATGTTACGACCTAGTGGAAGATCGTTAACTACTTGGTGACGTACAAGACCGTCAGCGTCGATTAGGAAAGAACCACGGAAAGCAACGCCTGCTTCTGGGTGCTCAACATCGTATGCTTTACAGATTTCGTGCTTAACGTCAGCAACTAGTGGGTATTTAACTTGACCGATACCGCCGTCAGCGATAGCAGTGTTACGCCATGCGTTGTGAGAGAATTGAGAATCGATAGAAACACCGATTACTTCAACGCCTTTAGCTTGGAAATCTTCTAGACGGTTGTCGAAAGCGATTAGCTCTGAAGGACAAACGAAAGTGAAGTCTAGTGGGTAGAAGAAAACAACCGCTTTCTTACCTTTAGTGAATTCTGCGAAGTTGAAGTTATCAACGATCTCACCGTTACCTAGAACAGCTGCTGCAGTAAAGTCAGGGGCTTGACGACCTACTAGTACCATTTTGGAATCTCCTAAAAAATTAGTTGGCCCAACACATCTTTGTTTGGGCTCCGTTTCTACGCGACAAACTATAGTACAATCGGTACTATAGAAAAAAGCGAATTAAATAGATTAAGTTCATCGAAAAAAGCGATAAGCTTATTCTTTGTCCTTTTCTTAGGTCTTAGGACCTTCGTGTAACTTATCCTACTCATATTACAAAGTAATTTCATGAATAAATGGCCAAGTCTTAAGCAACTTCACTATCTTGTTACTCTTCACGAAACACGTCACTTTAGCGACGCCGCTGATCGTTGTTTCGTCAGCCAATCAACTCTTAGTAAAGGTATTCAAAACCTAGAAGAGCTGATCGGTTGCCCTCTGTATGAGAAAAAAGATAAGAAGAGCCCACTTGTTTTTACTCAAGCGGGAGAGCTGGTGGTGAAGCACGGTCGAGAGCTATTGGCGAAAGGGCAAGATTTGGTTGAACTCGGAAACCTATGTAACGGCGATGCGATGCAAGGTCAGCTGCGAGTTGGGTGCATTCCTACCATTGCGCCATTTCTTTTGTGCGATTTGGTACAAGAAGCCAACCAGCGCTTTCCTCAGCTAAACTTACTGCTACGTGAAGACACGACAACGAACTTACTCGCGGCACTGCGCCATGGTGAGTTAGATGTATTGATTCTGGCTCTGCCTGTTGATATCGACAACATGGAGAGCAAAGTGGTTGGGCAAGATCCTTTTAGAATGGTGATCAGCCGTAATCAAGCTGACGGTATTCGTGTACCAATTAAATACGATGACCTACCAGACGAGTCTGTATTCTTGTTGGAGAACGAGCACTGTTTAACCGAACACGCAGTATCAGCGTGTAAGTTAACTGATAAAGAGAAGATCAACCCATTCACAGCAACGAGTCTCCACACCTTAGTGCAAATGGTCGCGAACGGTTTAGGTACTACCTTTATCCCGCAGATGGCTATCGATCACGGTTTATTGGAAAACCAGAATCTCGTTGTGATCGATCCTCCAGGTCAGCAAGCATACCGCGACATCGGCCTTGTGTGGCGACCAAGCTCATCACGTCGTGAAACTTTCCACCAATTAGCCGATGTGGTATCTGAGTTACTGTAAGATATATCATTGGTCAGCGTATTTAA
>NZ_MCYD01001239.1:0-2219 GCF_002876325.1 Vibrio sp. 10N.261.52.A1 | reverse complement strand
TCTAACTAATTAAAAGCCTTACTCATTTGAGAAGGCAGCCACGTCATAAAACGCGACCATGCCAACCCCTTTGACCTGCAAATGGCTAGTGCCACCAATCAAAGGCGTCGTCACATGTTCCACCTGGCCATGCTGATAAATCGATGGCTGGTAATCCTGTCCACTGTCCAATTTGATACGCATCTGATACTGACCGGTTAGCCCCATGGCTTGCGCATCCAATGTGTAATCCACTCGCCCTGCGCTATTCGGGCCAAGATTCAATGACTTAACATTGCCAAGCGAATCCACTAATTCGAGCATCACGGTGTTCGACGGAGCTTGCAGCTCAATGTACCCGGTATGCTGATCAACACCCGCTGCAGATAATCGATCACTTTTTACCGTCACCGTTTTATCGATCAATGCGGCGGTGCTAAGTACTTGTAAGTTATCGAGCATTGTCGAGTTGTTTTGCGTCAACTGAACAAGGTTTTCCGTACTTTCAACCTGAGAGAACTGCGCCAGCTGTGCGACATATTCCGTGCCGTCAGTTGGGTTCAGTGGATCCTGATTTTCAATCTGAGCCACCATTAAAGTAATGAACTCATTCTTTAATGCACTCGCACTGTTCGGATTATCTTGAGGGGTCATCGTTGACGCAGACTCAATATTATTGACCTGCGCAGCACCGGATATCGTTGTCATGGTGTCGTTCCTCGGGTGTCATTGGCAGCAGTTGGATTAACTGCGCCAAAGCCCCATCAATGATTGTTGCATCGACTTTACGTTGCCGAGCACTTCTACGCTGGCTTCAAAACTACGAGTAGCCGAGATCATGTCAGCCATTTCGTTAACAACATTAATGCCAGAGTAATAAACATACCCTTCGTCATTGGAGAGAGGATTGTTGGGCTCGTAACGCCCTTCTATCATTGAGGAGACTTCAACAACATCGGCAATGCGAATCGGCACTACACCTTGCTGTTGAGTTTGCTGTGCATTGAAATGGTTATAGACCGCAGAGAAAATCGGTTTCAACGGTTTATAGACTTGTGATGGGTCACCAGATACAGAATCGGCATTCGCCAAATTACTGGAGATAGTATTAAGCCTGACGGTCTGTGCACTCATCGCTGAGCCTGCCGTCTCGTAGATACCTAAGAATGCCATGATGTCCCTACCTAATTCACTTATTGTCCTTTGATGGCAGACTTTATCCCGTTGATCTTAGACTGCAAAAACGCAAGGCTCTGATGATAATCCATCACATTTTTCGCGAACCTAGCTTGCTCGTTTTCTAGCTCAACAGTGTTGCCATCTCGTGTTCTTTGCACAGGAATCCGATATTGAGCCGCCGTACCTATGTACCAGTCTTTTGAGTGACCAATACCACTGAGTACCGCCTCAAATCTGAGATCCATCGCTTTGTAATTAGGCGTATCCACGTTAGCAATATTGGAGCTCAATACTGCCGCTCTGTCCAAACGAAACTGCACCATTTTGGGGTGTACTCCAAGTGCATCGTCTAAGTGAATCATTGCCCTAGCCTCGTCGTTGTTTGGCCTTAATCCTTATCAGAAGTAGGCCTTTATCTTTTTATATTTTCTCTCGCAACCGAAGTTGAAATGAGATTGCTTTAACCTATAGTTAGGATTAATTAGCGTGTCAAATTTGAGAATGACCGCAAAAACCAACCATCGGTACTTGACATGAAGAAATTATCATTGACTGAATTCGGAAATCCGAGCATAAAAATGCGTAAGTTTCTGTTAAGACATTCAAGCCATTTCTCAACAGAAATTATTGATATTTTTAAATTTAACTTTGCGGGCCGTCACGTCAAAGCCACATTTTCAGAAGCGCGCCGACCACCAGCAAACAGCATCAAAACCGTTCTTCATATTGAGGAATTTGGACATGTTTTTTTCTTTATTTCACCCCAAGCTGCCGATATTCTGCTACACAAGCACCTCAACAACCCATTACCACTCAAAAAATCTAAGCGTAGCAACCCCGATATTGCGCTAACCCAAACCCACCTAAGGCTTTTTCAAAAGTTCACCATGGCGATCACCAACGCGCTGACTGCCGATGCCAATCATTACGCCATTGAGCACACCGACCATCAGCCCTCTGACATTGGCGTCACCATTACGTTTGAGTTTGACGACCAGCAACTCGATGTGACTTTCATGATCGACAACAAGTATGTGAAAAAGCTGCGCGACATGATGGAA
>NZ_MCYD01001238.1:0-4471 GCF_002876325.1 Vibrio sp. 10N.261.52.A1 | reverse complement strand
AAAATAATTTGATAATAATTCAAATATTAGGCTGTTTATCTAAAGTGATAAATCTCTAAGATTCAATTATCGAATGTAAGGAGAAGCATCATGTCACTACCATCTACAATGAAAGCCATCGGATTTACTCAATCACTAGCGATTACAGAACCAGAAAGCCTGTTTGAATTTGAAACGAGCCTACCGGAGTTAAAAGAGAACGACTTACTGGTAAAAGTGAGTGCGACTTCTATCAACCCTGCAGACGCAAAAATCCGAATTCGCAACGCAAAAGATAAGACACTTGAGCAACCAAAAGTGTTGGGCTACGACGCTGTTGGTGAAGTGGTAGGTAAAGGCAAAAACGTCGAAGGTTTTGAGTTGGGCGATCGTGTGTACTATGCGGGTGATGTAACACGCATGGGCGCTAACGCAGAATACCAAGCCGTTGACTACCGCATCACAGCTAAAGCGCCACAAAGCTTAACGGATGAAGCTGCGGTTGTTATGCCGCTTGCAACGCTCACTGCGTGGGAAGCGTTATTTGATCGCCTGCGTGTTCGCCCTGAAGAGAAAAAGTCTATCCTGATCATTGGCGGCGCTGGTGGTGTTGGCTCTATTACTATTCAGCTAGCGAAGCAATTAACCAACCTTAATGTTATTGCGACAGCGTCAAGACCTGAAACGGAGCAGTGGGTAAGAGATATGGGGGCTGACCACGTAGTGAACCATCGAAACTTAGTTGAATCAGTGCGTGAACAAGGCATCCAGTATGTGGATTACATCTTTAATGTTGCAGACACAAAAGGCCACTGGGACGCGATGGTAGAGTTGATTACGCCGCAAGGTATGATCAGTTCGATTGTTGAGTTTGACAGCGAGGTTGACCTATCGGCACTACAAGGTAAGTCAGTGGGCTTCATTTGGGAGCTCATGTTTACGCGTTCGCTGTTCAACACCGACGATATTCAGAAGCAGCAAGATATCTTGTTCCAAACGGCGAACTTGATTGATGCGGGGCGTATCAAATCTACGCTAACCACAACACTGAATGGTTTGAGTTCAGATACGCTGAAAGAGGCGCACCAACGTATTGAAAGCAGTGCATCGATTGGTAAAACTGCCATCAAATACTAAGTGTTAATGACCTAGAATATAGGCGTTTTGAACCCTTGAGCATTGGTTGAGTCTTGACGCTTGAAAAGAAGAGCCCCAGATATTTTTCGCAAAGAAATTGGTGTCTGGGGCTTTGTTCATCTGTGATCTTTCCAATTTATTCGGATGCTTTGAATTGAATCTGAAGCAGTTTTAATGCAAAGGGCAAAGGCTGTTTGTCTGCAATCAAAAAGCCGAACTGTTTGATGTCTTGAGCTTTGAGTTCTGGTGCATTGTTGAGTAATCGGCCTCTAAACACGGCTTGAAAGTCCTCTAGTCTGAACACTTTCTTGAGTTGCTCGCCTTGGATGGTCTCAAAGCTGTACTTGTAGTTGGTTCTATAGCCGTCTTTCCATGTGGTGAACCTTAACTGGTAGGTGCGTCCATCACCAACAAAGGATAATTCTACGTTGTTAACTGCGGGATTTAACGATTCAAGAGAGCGGTTTATTGAGCTGAATCCACCATTATTTTCTAATGATAGGTCTCCCTTAAATAGGCTCTGCTTGCCATCGTAAATGAGCCCACCTGTTGAAATGCCACCCATTACATTATCGTTGATTGCAGACCATTTCTGGTGTTCGCTTGCTTGCGTGAAATCAATCATCTCTATTCCTGCTGTTGACGTTTCAGACCATAACAAAGAAAGGCTGAGGGTTAACCACAAAGGCGTTGTTCGCTTACGCAATGAAGACGCTGTGAAGTTCGACTCGTTCATGACTTTCTCCATTACTCACTAGTCCGCAGAAGTTTCCGTGGCGAGTATTCCCAGACAATGGTCGATAAATTCAGAGTAGTTTGACGCGTTGTCGTACTCAATTTTAAGCGAACCATGAAACATCAGTGTGACGGTGACGTCTTTGTAGCTTAGCCAACAGGTGTAACCATCGTAATCATGCCAAGCTATCATCTCGCCAACTTGATATTTATTGTTCAGTTGTTCCCCGGAAGAGCGAATGAAATCGAATACTCTAAGAAACTCAATGATGGTGATCCTGTTGTCCATGTGTGGCTCCCTCGGTGTGATCGACGATAAACAGCTAAGCACTTGTATTTAAATCGTTACGGTTTGCTTTTAGGTTCCGATCACTAAGAGAGACGCGAGCACTTTTAGATTGTGCTCGCGGTATGGAAGTAGAGAAATGTATCTACTGATGAGCTCCTAAAAGAGCTTCAGATTTATGCTTGATACGAAACACAAAATAGACCATTGACGCTAGAGCAGCGATAAGGTTACCGAGGGCCATGAAAAAGATGACATTGAGAACAGGATTATCGAAAGCGTTAATAAAGAAAGCTCCTGGCAGCCCAACAAAGATCATTGCAAGTCGAAATAGCGGCGGGAGTTGAGAAAAGCCTCTAACTCTTAACCAAGATATAAACACAAGAGCGAAACCATCAATTGCGATCACTGCGACTGAGAGTTTTAATGCTTTTACCAATTCATTTGTTGCAGTAGGTGTATAGATCTGAGAAATAGCCTCAGCAAGTAAACTTAACCCAAATGCACTCACTAGGATATAGCCGAACATAATCGTGAGCATTGAGTAGGGTTCATTAGAGGATTTGTCCATTTGAGAGAGTGAAATGGACAGAGATATCACCAACCCTACATAGAGCACGGAAAAGCTATTCATAAAGTTGAGGGCAAACCCAAGGTACGCAGTATGCTCTTGGCTATAAAGGCTAGCAAACGTAAGAACTAAAATTGAAATACCACCAGTGAAGCAGATACTGGTTAATGCTTCTGTGCGACCAAAATTAACAAGTATTCCGACCTTTTCTTTGTTGAATCGTGGAGTAGCGATGAGCTGATTTTTGAAACCTAGATATATGACAGGCAATAAGGTTAAAACACGTATGGCTAGGGTCGATATTGATACCGCTACAGAAGCATTATCTATGTTAGCTATTGCGATATAGTTAAAAGCGATATTCGCTATTGCACTCGCTATTGTTACCGCTAGCACTTTTTTCTCTAAGCCTTGTGCTTCTAAAATGTTGCATAATCCAACATAAATAGCCAACGGAAAAATACTAATGGAAAGTATAAAATAACTTTGAGTTGCGTGGATTGTAGCATCAAAAAATTGGCCCACAAGAAGGCTTATAACAAGTAAAACCACGCCAAGACATATTGAATATCCAAGTATTTCTTGAGCAGTTTGACGAGGTGCCTCTTTGTTCTGTCCAATGACAATATTGATACCAATACTGAGAACGACAGCCAAGATAACGAAAACCTGAGCGACTTGTGAAGCTAAGGTGTAATCTTGAACTGCCGCCATATTTGTGTGTCCTAACATGATCATATCGACCATCGCGAGAGACAGTGCAACAAACCTTGTTGCTGAGATTATTAGGGCTCGCTTAAGGAAAGTTGCGATCATATTAAAGTTCCTGATGATGTAGGGAAGCTGTTATCGTTTTCAAGTATCCAATACATGAAAGTATGTTGAGGTTGAGTGTTTCTTAAGAACGTGTTTAGTTGACTTGTTTCGTAGTAGAAGACTTCACGGGAGCTTTCGGCTCGTAGAGATTTATTGCTGCCAAATACACACGAAGGTAGTGAGGTATGACATAGCACGAAGGTTTGATTTGCACTTTTGTCGTTGTATGTCCATTGGGAGCAGGCCAAGAAAATTAATTCCATATGAGCTTCCTTGGTCACGAGTTCTTTTAAATCGACTAAATAGTCGTAGAACGATAGTGAGAGTCTCCAGTCCATTTTTTTTTGATGTAGGAAGCACCAGTTAACGAATTCGGTATATAAATGACTTGAGCATAATATTTTATTTTCATTCAAGCTTGGACATCCGCTCAAAATTAAGTTGGCTGATGCATCTATGATGAGAGAGGTATAGAGAGCTTCCCTGTGATTTAAGGGCTTACTAGAAAAGGGAGCAACAACAGAATTTAAGAAATTATCCATAGTATTGGCAGCCTCTTACATTATCGATGTCTAGAATCCATTCATGAGCGTTAAAGTTGTCGTCTCTTTCCACAGAGATTGTCTTGATATCATGCTCTTGGGCTAGTTGTTCGAGGTAGTCTAATACCAATTCATCAATGCATTGATTGTGGGTATCTACTAAGAACTCTCCTTCAGGCCCATTTTCGAATCCTGCGATATGAAAGTGTTCGCATTTTTTGATTAGTTCACGCCAAGCTTCTTTTTTTTGACCTGTATTTTTCTCAGCTATAAATGCATTTGAAAGATCATAAAGAAGACCACAGTGAGTTTTAGATAATACTTCCTCAAAAAAGCATATCTGTGTTACCGATTGAGGTATTATCGATGGATAGTTTTCTAGTAGTAATTGACCATTTAAAAGAC
>NZ_MCYD01001237.1:0-8595 GCF_002876325.1 Vibrio sp. 10N.261.52.A1 | reverse complement strand
GCTATGTGTTAATATCTCGCGATTATTTTTAAAGTGGTGTCATATAGCATGTTAGACAATGTAAAAGTCGTTCTGGTTGGTACGTCTCATTCGGGAAATATCGGATCAGCAGCTCGCGCAATGAAAGTGATGGGTTTAAGTCAGTTAGTTCTTGTAGACCCTCAGTGTGAAGTTGACGAGCAGACCTTAGCACTGGCTGCTGGTGCTGGTGACATCGCTGAAAATGCGGTTATTGTTTCTACATTAGACGAAGCCGTAAAAGACTGCGGTTTGGTTGTCGGTTCAAGTGCTCGTTCACGTACCCTTGAATGGCCAATGCTTGAGCCTCGTGAGTGTGGTGAAAAGTTTGCCGTTGAAGGTCAAAAGCACCCTGTAGCATTAGTCTTCGGTCGTGAGCGCACAGGCCTAACGAATGAAGAACTACAAAAGTGTCATTACCACGTATGTATTCCTGCAAACCCGGAATACAGCTCGCTAAACCTGGCGATGGCTGTACAGACGCTGAGCTACGAAGTTCGTGTTGCTCATCTAGATATGGTGGCTAGCCAATACAAGCCTCAGCCACAAGATGAGTACCCTCGTCACGAAGAACTAGAAATGTTCTACGAACACCTTGAAAAAGTCATCATCGATACCCAATTTATCTCTAAGGATAAGCCTGGTCAGGTGATGAATAAGTTACGTCGCCTGTTTAGTCGTGCGCGTCCAGAACTTCAAGAGATCAACACGCTTCGTGGTATTTTGACCTCTATCGAGAAGAGCAAAAATAGCCAGTAAAAGCCATACTCACTGTAAGGATGAATACCTGACTAAAATAGTCAGGTAAAA
Source organism: Vibrio sp. 10N.261.52.A1 (assembly GCF_002876325.1). Lineage (NCBI taxonomy): Bacteria > Pseudomonadati > Pseudomonadota > Gammaproteobacteria > Vibrionales > Vibrionaceae > Vibrio > Vibrio sp. 10N.261.52.A1. Next base: position 7,767 of record NZ_MCYD01001237.1, on the reverse strand, counting down.
TACTTGACCAATTTAGTCAGGTATGGGAAGATTCCAACCACATAAACAATGTGGATACGGTGTGATATGAAACTTACATCTAAAGGAAGATATGCGGTAACGGCTATGCTAGATGTAGCACTGCATTCGCAAAAAAGCCCAGTTCCTCTGGCTGACATCTCAGAGCGACAAGGCATCTCGTTATCTTACTTAGAGCAACTTTTTTCTAAGTTACGTAAAGCTGGCTTAGTTGCTAGTGTTCGTGGCCCAGGTGGTGGTTACCGTCTTGGCGCTGAAGCGGGCGACATCGCTGTTGGAACTGTGATTGCAGCAGTTGACGAATCAGTAGATGCAACTAAGTGTCACGGTCGAGCAGATTGCCAAGGTGGTAGTCGTTGTTTAACTCACACCCTTTGGCGTGATTTAAGCTCCCGAATCAGCAGCTTCTTAAACGACATTACGCTCGGTGAGCTGATGAAAGATAACGAAGTTTTAGAGATTTCTGATCGCCAAGATATTGATCTTGCGGTTAACAATAGTTTTGCACATAAAAATACGAGCACTACAACGATTAGTGCAGCACCTCACGGTGTTAATGCCCGCTCATAGCGGTCAGTTTTTACATTGGAGTAGAAAATGAAACTGCCTATTTACTTTGACTATTCAGCTACATGCCCAGTCGATCCACGAGTTGCTGAGAAAATGGTTCAGTGCATGACGATGGATGGTAACTTCGGTAACCCTGCATCTCGTTCACACCGTTACGGCTGGCAGGCAGAAGAAGCAGTAGATAATGCTCGTGAGCAAATTGCTGACCTACTAAATGCAGACCCACGTGAAATTGTTTTCACTTCTGGTGCTACAGAGTCAGATAACCTTGCTATTAAAGGTGCAGCGCACTTTTACGAGAAGAAAGGTAAGCACGTAATCACGTGCAAAACAGAACACAAAGCGGTTCTTGATCCATGTCGTCAACTTGAGCGTGAAGGCTTCGAGGTAACTTACCTAGAGCCAGAAGCAAACGGCATCATCGATCTAGACAAGCTACAAGCTGCAATGCGTGAAGACACAGTTCTTGTTTCTATCATGCACGTAAACAACGAAATCGGCGTTATCCAAGATATCAATGCAATCGGCGAACTATGTCGTTCTCGCAAGATCATCTTCCACGTTGATGCAGCTCAGTCTGCGGGTAAAATCCCACTAGACGTAAAAGAGACTAAAGTTGACCTAATCTCACTTTCAGCTCACAAGATGTATGGTCCTAAAGGTATCGGTGCACTTTACGTTCGTCGTAAGCCTCGTATTCGTCTTGAAGCGCAAATGCACGGTGGCGGTCATGAGCGTGGTTTCCGCTCTGGTACGCTTGCTACTCACCAAATCGTGGGTATGGGCGAAGCGTGTGCTGTTGCTAAGCAAGACATGCAGAAAGATTACGATCACGCACTAGCACTTCGTGAGCGCCTACTGAAAGGTGTTCAGGATCTAGAAGCGGTAACAGTAAACGGTGACTTAGACCAACGTGTACCACACAACCTAAACGTGAGCTTTGCTTTCGTTGAAGGTGAGTCTCTGCTTATGTCTCTAAAAGACCTAGCAGTATCATCGGGTTCTGCATGTACATCAGCAAGTCTAGAGCCATCGTACGTTCTACGTGCTCTTGGTCTAAACGATGAACTAGCACACAGCTCAGTACGTTTCTCATTCGGCCGTTTCACAACGGAAGAAGAAATCGACTACGCGATTGCACAAATCCGTGTAGCGGTAAACAAATTACGCGACATGTCTCCTCTATGGGATATGTATAAAGAAGGGATTGATTTGAACACTGTTGAGTGGGCACATCACTAATCTCACGGAAATAGAGGATTCGAGGTAACTATTATGGCATATAGCGAAAAAGTAATTGATCACTACGAAAACCCACGTAACGTAGGTTCGTTTGATAAAGAAGACCCAAGTGTAGGTAGCGGCATGGTTGGCGCACCAGCTTGTGGTGACGTAATGAAACTGCAAATCAAGGTAACACCAGAAGGTATTATCGAAGATGCGAAATTCAAGACTTACGGTTGCGGTAGCGCAATCGCTTCTAGCTCACTAGTCACTGAGTGGGTTAAAGGTAAAAGCATTGATGAAGCGGCTGCTATCAAAAACTCTGAAATCGCAGAAGAGCTTGAGTTGCCACCAGTGAAAGTTCACTGTTCAATTCTTGCTGAAGATGCAATCAAAGCAGCAGTTGCGGATTACAAAAAGAAGCGTTAATCGTTTCTATAAGTAATCACCAATAATAAGCAATATTTGGGAGCATCCTTTGTGCTCCCCCTGAGTTCTCAATTTTATATAAAACACAAGGTTGTAGTATGGCCATCACCATGACAGAGACGGCGGCAAGCCGAGTTCAAGCTTTCCTAGATAACCGAGGTAAAGGTATCGGGTTGCGCTTAGCGGTTAAAACCACTGGCTGTTCGGGTATGGCGTATGTACTAGAATTCGTTGACGAGCTTAACGAAGAAGACCAAGTGTTCGAGCATTCAGGTGTGAAGGTCATCATTGATCCAAAGAGCTTAGTTTACCTAGACGGTACGGAGCTTGATTACGTAAAAGAAGGCCTAAACGAAGGTTTTGAATTCAACAACCCTAACGCGAAAGGCGAATGTGGTTGTGGTGAGAGCTTCAACGTATAAACGCTTCAATCGTAGAACGTTTATAGTGAGCGAAGAATAAAATTAGGCTCTGACTCAGAGCCTAAACTTAGGACCACCGTTACATGAATCATTTCGAATTATTTGGGCTACCACTTCAGTTCCAGCTGGATGGTAGCCTTCTTTCTTCTCAGTTTAGAGATCTGCAACGCCAATTCCATCCTGATAAATTTGCTACAGCTTCTGAGCGAGATCGCTTGCTAGCCGTACAAAAAGCAGCACAAATTAACGATGCGTATCAGGTGCTGAAGAATCCAATCAGCCGCGCTGAATACCTGTTAGTACAACATGGTGAGGATATTCGCGGCGAGCAGCAAACCATGCAAGACCCAATGTTCCTTATGGAGCAAATGGAACTGCGTGAAGAGCTTGAAGACATCGCCGACAGTTCTGACCCGGAAGATGCATTGTTTGCATTTGAAGGAAAGGTTAGCAAAATGTATAAACAACAATTAAGCGCTATCCAACAAGAACTCGACAGCCAGGCTTGGTTAGAAGCAGCAGACCGAGTAAGAAAGCTAAAGTTTATTGCAAAATTAAAGAATGAAATCGAGCTAGTTGAAGATCGTTTGATCGGCTAGTTGGTACAACAAGGACACATCCATGGCACTACTTCAGATTGCAGAACCAGGGCAAAGCGCCGCTCCTCACCAGCATAAGCTTGCTGTGGGTATTGATTTAGGTACAACAAATTCATTGGTTGCGTCAGTGCGCAGTGGTGAAGCGAGCACGCTCGTTGATCAAGATGGTCGTAGCATTCTGCCTTCCGTTGTTCACTATCAGTCAGACTCACATACGACTGGTGATGAAGCTCGTGCAAATGCACAGACTGATCCTAAAAATACCATTATCTCAGTTAAGCGATTGATTGGTCGCTCACTGGCTGATATTCAGCAACGATACCCATCTCTGCCATATCAGTTTGAAGAAAGTGATAATGGTCTGCCTGTGATCCGTACAGAGCAAGGCAACAAGAACCCGATTCAAGTATCTGCAGATATTCTGAAAGCACTCGGTCAACGTGCTGAATCTACATTAGGCGGTGAGCTATCTGGTGCGGTGATTACTGTTCCTGCGTATTTCGATGATGCACAACGTGCTGGTACTAAAGACGCGGCGCAGCTGGCTGGTCTTCATGTATTACGTCTTCTAAATGAACCAACGGCGGCAGCGATTGCTTACGGTCTGGATTCAGGCAAAGAAGGGGTGATCGCGGTTTACGACTTAGGCGGCGGTACGTTTGATATCTCTATTTTACGCTTGTCTAAAGGTGTCTTTGAAGTTCTAGCTACTGGCGGTGACTCTGCACTAGGCGGTGATGATTTTGACCACCTTGTCGCTGATCATTTCAAAGAGCAAATGGGATTATCAGAGCTAACTGCTGAGCAAAACCGTGCGCTTCTAGATGCAGCAACAGAAGCTAAAATTGGCTTGTCTGAATCAGAAAGTGTTGATGTTGAAGTATTAGGTTGGTCTGGTTCATTAACTCGTGAAGAGTTTGAAGAGATCATCAAGCCTCTAGTTAAGAAAACGCTACTTTCATGTCGTCGTGCTCTAAAAGATGCAGAAGTTGATGCGGATGAAGTGCTAGAAGTAGTCATGGTTGGTGGTTCAACTCGTACATTACTAGTACGTGAAATGGTGGGTGACTTCTTTGGTCGTACGCCATTAACCAGCATTAACCCTGATGAAGTGGTTGCGATTGGTGCGTCAATTCAAGCGGATATTCTAGTAGGTAACAAACCTGATTCAGAAATGTTGCTACTAGACGTAATCCCACTTTCACTAGGTATCGAAACCATGGGTGGCCTAGTAGAAAAGATCATTCCGCGTAACACCACGATCCCAGTAGCTCGCGCACAAGAATTTACTACGTTCAAAGACGGTCAAACTGCAATGACAGTACATACCGTTCAAGGCGAACGTGAAATGGTTGACGACTGTCGCTCATTGGCTCGTTTTGCTCTGAAAGGCATTCCACCGATGGCTGCTGGTGCGGCGCATATTCGTGTGACTTACCAAGTGGATGCTGATGGCCTGCTATCAGTTACGGCTATGGAGAAGAGCACAGGTGTTCAAGCTGAAATCCAAGTGAAGCCTTCTTACGGTCTAAGCGATGATGAAGTTGCTAACATGCTGAAAGACTCAATGACGTTTGCAAAAGAAGACATGCAAGCGCGTGCTCTTGCGGAACAACGCGTAGAAGCGGATCGTGTTATTGAAGGCCTGATCGCTGCAATGCAAGCTGACGGTGACGAGCTGCTTAACGAGCAAGAGAAACAACAGCTGCTACAAGCCATTGAAACGCTGATTGAAGTGCGCAACGGCGACAGTGCTGATGCCATTGAACAAGAAATTAAGAATACCGACAAAGCGAGCCAAGACTTTGCTTCACGTCGTATGGATAAATCAATTCGTGCTGCACTGTCAGGTCAGTCAGTCGATAATATTTAATAGTTAGAGAATAGATAAACATGCCAAAGATTATTGTTTTACCTCACGAAGATCTATGTCCAGAAGGCGCTGTTTTAGAAGCAAAAACTGGTGAAACGGTTCTTGATGTAGCGTTGAAGGCCGGTATTGGTATTGAGCACGCATGTGAAAAATCGTGTGCATGTACAACATGTCACGTTGTGATCCGTGAAGGTTTCGATTCTTTAGAAGAGAGTGATGACCTAGAAGACGATATGCTTGATAAAGCATGGGGCTTAGAAATGGAATCTCGCCTAGGTTGCCAAGCGAAAGTCGCTGATGAAGACCTTGTTGTTGAGATTCCAAAGTACACCTTGAACCTAGCATCTGAAGATCACTAAGAATTACTCTACAGTCATGGTGGTTTTCGCCATGACTGAGATAACGATTTAGCAAAACTGGCCTAGAATATAGATCATAAAAGTGACTAAGTGTCTCTGATAAATATAAGGAAGTGTTATGAGCTTGAAGTGGATTGATTCTCGTGATATCGCAATTGAGCTATGTGATTTGTACCCTGATACTGATCCTAAAACGGTACGTTTTACCGACCTACATCAGTGGGTATTAGACCTTGAAGAGTTTGATGACGAGCCTAATCACTCGAACGAAAAGATCTTAGAGGCTATTATTTTGTGCTGGATGGATGAGATGGATTAATCATCACATCGATGATTTGGCTATGGAGTGAAATCAACCCCATATAAAACGCAGCCAAGTTAACAATTCTTACTAAAAAAAGCGGACCTTATGGTCCGTTTTTTTATCAAAATGACATTTTACTTCTACATAATGCTAACATCAGTGCGTTAATAAAAAATAATCAGGATCACTCAAGTAAGGTGGTTCTCAGACAAGGAGAAATCATGTCTACACAGATGTCAGTATTTTTAAGTCAAGAAGCTGCCCAGCCTCAGTGGGGAGCAAAAGCTATCTTATCGTTCTCGGAAGCTGGAGCGACAATTCACATTGGTGAAGGCCACGATCTTGGTGCCGTTCAACGCGCAGGTCGCACACTTGACGGACAAGGTATTTCATTCGTTTCACTAAGTGGTAAAGGTTGGGACCTAGAAAGCGTATGGGCTTTCAATCAAGGTTACCGTGGACCAAAGAAAAAGAATACATTGGAGTGGGACGCACTGCCAGAAGCAGACCAAGCTGAACTAGAAGCGCGTATCCGTGCTACAGATTGGACGCGTGACATTATCAATAAGACGGCTGAAGAAGTCGCACCTCGTCAACTGGCAACAATGGCAGCTGAATACATCAAGTCAGTTGCGCCAGAAGGCACAGTTAAAGCAAAAATCGTTAAAGATAAAGACCTACTAACTGAAGGTTGGGAAGGCATCTACGCGGTAGGCCGCGGCTCTGAGCGTACTTCAGCAATGCTTCAACTGGACTTCAACCCAACAGGCGATGAAAACGCACCTGTATTTGCTTGTCTAGTTGGTAAAGGTATTACTTTCGACTCAGGCGGTTACAGCATTAAACCAGGTCAATTCATGACTGCCATGAAAGCGGATATGGGTGGCGCAGCGACTATCACTGGTGGTTTAGGTCTTGCGATTGAGCGTGGCTTGAACAAGCGCATCAAGCTTATCCTATGTTGTGCAGAGAACATGATCTCTGGCCGTGCATTGAAGCTTGGCGATATCATCACATACAAGAACGGTAAGACAGTTGAGATCATGAACACCGACGCAGAAGGTCGTTTAGTTCTAGCTGATGGCCTGATGTACGCAAGTGAGCAAAATCCTGAGCTTATCATCGACTGTGCAACGCTGACGGGTGCTGCTAAAAATGCTTTAGGTAATGACTACCACGCGCTAATGAGCTTTGATGACGAGCTGGCTCACCAAGCACTAACGGCGGCTAACCAAGAGAAAGAAGGCCTGTGGCCACTGCCTCTTGCGGATTTCCACCGTGGCATGCTGCCTTCAAACTTTGCTGACCTTTCGAACATCAGCACGGGTGATTACACTCCTGGTGCAAGTACTGCTGCTGCGTTCCTGTCTTACTTCGTAGATGACTACAAAAAAGGCTGGATGCACATGGATTGCGCGGGTACTTACCGTAAATCTCCAAGTGATAAGTGGGCGGCAGGTGCAACAGGCATGGGTGTTCGCACACTGGCTCGCATTCTTATCGACCAAGCAAAATAATAATAACGATGAGCGGTTCGATGCCGCTCATTGATTATCTTAGATCGAATGATCTTGGTAATTTCAGTATTTAATAACAAAAAAATGAAGTGAAGGAATCCCTATGGCTCTAGAAAGAACGTTCTCAATTGTTAAGCCGGATGCAGTTAAGCGTAACCTTGTTGGTGAAATCTACCACCGCATCGAAAAAGCAGGCCTAGAAATCATCGCTGCTAAGATGGTTCGTCTGACTGAAGAGCAAGCGAGCGGCTTCTACGCGGAACACGAAGGCAAAGAATTCTTTGGTCCACTAAAAGAGTTCATGACTTCTGGTCCTATCATGGTTCAAGTACTTGAAGGCGAAAACGCAATTGCTCGTTACCGTGAACTTATGGGCAAAACAAACCCAGAAGAAGCGGCATGCGGCACGATCCGCGCTGATTACGCAATCAGCATGCGTTACAACTCAGTAC
>NZ_MCYD01001236.1:0-6636 GCF_002876325.1 Vibrio sp. 10N.261.52.A1 | reverse complement strand
GCCCAGACGTTTACTCGTTTTATGATTGAGTTTTTGTTTTTATATAACCGAACGATTATATTACACATCACCTCCGAGCAGTGAGGTTTGAATCAAATATATACACGCTTTTGCATTTAATCTGTTTCAACTCTGCTGCCAAATACATGAAGACCTCGTTAATACGAGGCCTAATATGATTTCATTTCTTGTTATCTGTGACACATAAAGCTAGCGTATCGGCAGGTAGATGTTAGTAAGCAAATCACATTCATCCACCTCATGGACTAGATTAAGGTACTGGAAAAAGCACGGAAAATCCCTCAAAGATTCGCCACTCTTAGGTAACCACTCACGATATAAGTAGCTGACCGTGTCAGCGATTAAATCATGGTTGCCCTTATGAACAGCTACAGCACAACGACCGCCCGGAATGATCCCCCTCTTAACACCAAAGACATTTTCTGGGACATCCCCGTTATGGCTTCCGCAAATATCAAAGCGATATTCATCTTCAGGGGTATCTGAAGGGTCAGAATAAGCCACACCAAATGTGTCACTGGTTTTTACCGGAGAAAAACCCGTCGACTTCCTCCAATCAATAAATTTAGCAGCAGTATTGTAAACCAGCTTTGGGCTTCCTTTATGCTCAATCAGTGCAACCTCTGTCTCGTAAAAATCGACGACTTTCACATCCATTATCTTTTCTCCACTCTTTGGTGAGTTAAACTCATACTTTGAACGCCAATATGGCCAGTTTGGTTGTTTTCTAAATTGAGAAGGTGTCTGCTCAAAGTGCCTCGAAAATGCTCGAGAGAATGCTTCAAGACTCTCAAAGTGAGCCTCCAATGCAATATCGGTGACACTGTACTCGGGCTCAAAAGCTAAACGAAAAGAAGCGCGCTTTAACCGAGCAAACAACACATACTGAATAGTGCTAATCCCCATAAACGACTTAAAGATCCGGTGAAAGTGGTACTTTGAACTCGCCGCCACTGAGCTCAGCTGATCCAAAGTTAATGACTCATCCAAATGTCTATCAATGAAGTCACACACATTTCGTATTCGTCGCTCGTGATGTTTCGCTACATTCATTTTTGTTACCCAATAAAGAATTCGGAGAGATAATACCGACGAGGCGTTAAGCTCGCCTGATTGAGATTGCGAGACTGACTTAACTGTTGTGTTTAATTCTATATTAAGTCGTAACAAAAGGCTCTTTAGCCAATGCAGCACTAAAGAGCCGAATCCTACTCAACAATAGATATTGAGCATTGTGATGCCTACTGGATTACAAACTGGGCTAGTTCAGTTCCAACATCGCATTAATCCGAACTATTTCTTGTTGCCATTTCATTTGCAGATCAGGCTTCTGATGCTTTGCTTTACGAGCTTGATCCTTACTGAGTAATTCTTCGAGCTCTAATAGCCTTTCTAAAAGGCACTCTTCATCATTTTGCGACTGCTGCTCATCTGTTTTAAGCAGCTCAGAACCTGAATCGACACAGGCTTTAGAGTTAGACTGAATCGACGCAGAGCAAGGTTCCACGTTATGACCTTGATGGCTGACAGACATCGCCTCATACACCGCATCTAAGTAAGTCATTTCCACAAGTTGACCTTCATTGATATACCAGAATCGATTGCATGATTTTTCGATCAACTCTCGATCATGGCTGACCAAGAGTAGCCCCCCTTCGAATTGAGTTAAGCAATTCGCCAGCTCTTCCTTACCTGCAATATCAAGGTGGTTCGTGGGCTCATCCAACAACAGGAAGTGATACTTCGCTAGCGATAGCCCAACAAACAGCAGTCGAGAACGCTCGCCACCACTCAGCTCTGCGATCTTTTGCTCGTGTCTTTCGTAGGAAAAACCCGCGCTAATCAAAGCCATTTTTCTAGCTTCCTGAGACACAGGATAAAATGAGTAAAGTGAATCCAGTAGTGAATGGTCATCACGTAATTGGTGCAAGCTTTGATCGTAGTACCCGACTTCAGCATTGGGGTGAAAATAATCATTATCTCCAAGTTGACACGCCTGATAATTCGCCCACAGTACTTTCAGAAGCGATGACTTACCCGCCCCATTTTTGCCTAGCACAGCAACACGGTCACCACTCTTTATCTGCTGGAACAGCACTTCAAACAGTGGCGCTTGGTCGTCAGCGGCACTAATTGGTACCTCCGACAATTCAAGTAGTCGATTGGCCTTCATGGATTCACCGGACAAACTTAGTGTCCATGGTTCAACGGAGTCTAAACGAGTCATGGTCGAGCGTAACCCTTCGGCTCGCTTTTCCATGCTTTTTGCTTTTCGTGACAGACCTTCATTGTCAAAGTCACGCCCCCAAATCGCTAAACGATGAGCGCTCTTTTCGATGCGGTCGATCTCTTTCTTTTCTGCTTGTTGCCTTTCAGCATCCGTTCGATCTTTATCTTCCAGTGCTTTTCTAGCTTCGGTGCATTTTTGGCTAAAGCTAAGTATCCTTTTGTCACGTAACACCCAAGTAGAATCGGTGACGTGGTCGAGTAATCGTTGATCATGCGAAACCATGACAAACGTCCCTCTCCAATCTTTCAGAAACTGCTCTAACCAAAGTAACGTCGGTAGATCCAAGTGATTACTTGGTTCATCTAGCAACAGGACATCTGGCTCAAGAATCAATGCTCTCGCGACTAACACTCGCGCGTATTGACCGCCACTTAAAGTGCCTACAGGCTGGTTCCAATAGCTTTCATCAAACCCTAAATTAGAAAGAGTAATTTGCGCTCGCCATTGTTCTGTTTGCTGCATGTTTAAAGGAAGGTTATCGGTCACAGCATCAAGCATTGAGAGGCTCAACAGTCGCTTGGGTAGGTGTTGCTCAATCAAAGCAACTACGGCATTCGAAGCAAAGGAAACATTCCCCACAAAGTCAGGTAAATCTTTGTTTAACAGACGTAATAAAGTACTTTTTCCACAGCCATTACTGCCGATAAGGCCAATGCGGTCGCCTTTTTTAATGGTAAAGGAAAGCCCATCAAATAGGCGGTATGATGTTAGATCGTAAGAAATGGATGATGTAGATATTAATGTAGTCATTTGTTTACTCAAGTTTCAAGCGCAACAAAGCGCTGTCGTCATTCGCTGACAACAACCAAGTAAACTAGAGTGAAGAAACTCTATTGAAGGTTATATTGAAATGCTTCGCTCAAGTTTTGGTTATCGCAGCACGATAGTGTTAAAACTTGAGTTTTGGTCGTACCAAAAAATATGCGCGAAGTTAAATTCACACACTTTCATAAAAATCCTCCTTGTATTTGTCTTGAGTTGAACATTAGCGCTAAAAGTAAATCACATTAATCGATGAGTCAAAATATTTAGTCGCTTCGTCTTGGGCTTGATTTACAACGTTAGGTGACTGTTACCCGGTGCATTTTTCGTGGAGTATCACCATAATCAATAACGGCATAATGCTGAGTGACCCTGTTGTCCCATATCGCCATTGAGCCCTTGTTCCATTTAAAACGCACTTGATATTCTGGTCGTCGTGCAATTTCAAACAACTGGCTAAGTAATGAATCACTTTCTTCACGCTCAAGCTCATTGATGTAACGGGTAAATTGCTCGTTGATATATAACGTCTCTTTGCCCGTTTCTGGATGAACTTGCACTAAGGGATGTACCACCGGCGGGTTTTCTTGCGCAGTTTTCAGCAGCGACTTATGCCAATCTAGCTCGATTTGGTCCGATTCAATACCCTCAAATGCGACTAAAGAATGCGTTGCCGATAAGCCCCTTAGCTTGTCTTTCATGCTTTCATCTAATGAATCAAACACTGCGGTCATTGAACACCAAATCGTGTCGCCACCGATATCCGGTACATGTTGAGCATGTAATAGCGAGGCTTTAGACGGAAGCTCCCGCCACGTTAAGTCGGTATGCCAATAACTCTCCATTGGCGCATTACCTCGAGTAGTTTCTATCACACTGACTTGCGGAACTTGTTCTACACGCGGAAAGAAAGGATGAGCGGGTTCGAGATCTCCAAACCGTTTTGCAAGTGCTAAGTGTTGTTCAGGCGAGAGGCTTTGTTCATCCAAGAAAATGACTTGATAAGTAACAAGTGCTTTGTACACATCATCGAGTTCACTCTCACTACAATCCAAAAGATTTAATCCATGAATACGAGCGCCAATGTGAGGTGTAATGGGTTCAATTTTCAACATACTTTCGCTTATCGGTTAAGAGGTATTAAGGGGAAGTCATTTAGCTACTCGTTATTAAACCGGACAGAACCGATTTTTCTTTCCTTACCACGCAACATAAAACGCGTTTATTCGAAAAACAAAAGAAAAGAGCCCCTACACTGGAGCTCTTTTTGTTTGTTGATACTTCCTGTATCCGTAGACAAGTCCAATCTGTAGTACTTTCACCGAAAGCCAGATCATCGATATCTCCAGTTGTGTATCACTATTAAATCTAGCATACAAACTTCGAGCTTTTCTGAGACGTAACCGAAAGTTCGTCGAAGTACCGTCAATTCCTGCTTATCAACCAAAGCAAGCAACGCCATATCCTTTTGTTGCCTCCTACAAACCAAAAACAAAACCCACAACAAGGTGGGCTTTGGCTATCAGTCTTCTGAACTGACTAAACTAGTGAGTGACTTTTTGAAAGCATTGTTCAAACCAAAGGTTAAAAGTTAAAAGTTTGCTTGAAGCGTCAAACCACTGTACGCCGAGTATGCATTCAACATCACGTGATATCTGCCGCTTTGGGTGACATTCACCGTACAAGTCTCGCTGTTGCCCGATCGGTAAGGTCGGCAGTCCCACGTACTAAGCGTTGGTTTATCCCCGAAACGTAGATACAGATCCGCATCGCCTGTGCCACCAATGGTGACCACTGTCAGCTGTTGACCCTGTTCCAAGTCCATGTAGAAGTAGTCCTTTTGTCCTCGACTGCCACTCAGTCCATTAACCGGCACGCCAGAGACTAGTTTTCCATCTGGATCTGGTCCAGGTGTTGGACCACCGCAATCCGGTTCACAACCACTATCAGTCAAACTATACAGCAGTTTATTGGTGGTTCCTCTTGTGTCAGAAACCTTATTCTCCGAGGCTCTTGAGTTCAGTAACCCTGCGAGTTGAAGCGGTGTTAAGCCGTTGTTTTCCTGTAAGTACAAGGCTGCAACGCCGGCAACATGTGGCGTCGCCATGGAAGTTCCACTAATCGTTTTATAGCCGCCATCATACCAAGCAGACTTAATTTGAGATCCCGGTGCGAATAGATCAACACAGCTGCCCCAGTTCGAGAAACTTGAACGTGAATCAGAGCTGGTTGTTGAGCCCACCGTCACACCACTTGGTACACGAGCTGGTGATGTATTACACGCATCGGCATTTGAGTTACCCGCTGCCAACATAAAGCTCACTCCAGATTGAATTGCGCCTTGTACCGCGCTATCCAATGCGGTTGAACGACCGCCACCTAAGCTCATATTTGCGACTGAAGGCCCTGATGCATTTTGAGCAACCCAGTCCACACCAGATATTACGCCAGATGTGGTTCCTGAGCCCGAACAGCTAAGTACTCTTACCCCAACAATATCGACATTTTTAGCCACACCGTACTGGCTACCGCCAATCGTTCCTGCAACGTGGGTACCATGCCCATTACAGTCACTCGAATCAGCATCATTATCCACGAAATCATAGCCAGAAACCGAGCGCCCGCCGAATTCCTCATGATTATTATTAACGCCCGTATCAATCACGTATGCTGTTACACCAGAGCCATCAAAATTGGCATTATAGTTTCGATCCAAAGGAAGACTTCTTTGATCTATTCGGTCTAGCCCCCAAATCGCGTTACTTTGAACGGCTTCATTTGAAACAACAGGATCGATACTGAGTATTTGGTCTTGTTCTATATATTCAACGCGAGAATCACGTCTGAGTTGCTTTAATTGAAGTGCGTCTAGATTTGCCACAAAGCCAATAATGGAGCTATCAAAAACATCGTCTGTTTTGATTGAAAACGAATTGGCCATCTGGCCTACCGTTTGTTGAGTGAACTGCTGTAATCCAGCCGCGTCATTCATTAGCATCTGCGGTTGTTTCAATACAACAATATAACGATCAGTGATCGCATCATCTGATGAAGCCAACATCAGTGGAGCAATAGGTTGTTGTAAGTTTTCAGTTGAATTTAAAGCCGAACCTTGAGCCAAACTTGATGCAGAATAAACACCAAATGTGGCTGCAATACAACAACTTAATACTTTCTTTAACATAGCTTGTTCCTTGATATTTTAGGTTTGTTGGTTGTTACCTACGACAAACACGAAAATGCAGACAGCTAGCGTTATACGCTCAATACGTGAAGCAACAGTGTTACAAATTCAACCTAAGACAATAAGAATGAGATTGCTTATTAATTTATATTCATCTCACTAGGAACTTCGAGTGGGGGCAAACTATTTTGAAAAGCTTATGCAATCACATTTTATATAATTTGATCAAAAGCTCTAATTTTAACAAAAGTCGAATGGTTGGTTAAAAATGGTGTATGTGAGAGGGATTATCTTCACTATTGACATATCACACACCAAAAATCCCGCGAAAACTCAAAAATACAGCATCAAAATTAAAGGTGATTAGTCCTACTTATAG
>NZ_MCYD01001235.1:0-1009 GCF_002876325.1 Vibrio sp. 10N.261.52.A1 | reverse complement strand
ATATATCAGGTCTCGAATTAATAAAAATAATCAACCAAGTCGATGAAGTCCCTGTGTTATTTGGCTACACCGCAGACATGTCAATAAAATCGATTAGAGATTTTGAGCAAGCAGGTACTCAAGGGGTTTTACCCAAACCCCTTACCGATAAAGCATTTCGACAGGTGGTTATTAATTATTTTATGAACAGTATAAGTCGATCTAAAACGTAGAATAATGTTTTACATCGGACAAAAAGTACAGGTTAGACATCTCTTAAAGCAGCAAGACAGCGAATACGCTTTTGATGTGAGGCAGCAGAAACCTTAACTTTACATATTTTTACAGGGAATAGTTATGGACAAACAAAGTAGGCAGCAGATGGACGAGATTCTTATATTGGTAGGTCTAAGGTCTCGTCTTCTAAAGGTCGAATCGCGCAGCGGTTCCAGATTCATAGCATTTTTTTCTCTCACTTTAACTGCTAACTCATGATCATAAACACGCCAGAATTAACCTTACTTTTCCGATATATCCGAGTGCAGGTTGTTAGTGTATTAGGTGGAGAGCCTAAACATTGGCACTCAGATGAAGAGTTGGATGAATATTTAACGAACATTGATGAGAGAATGGTCTGTTTACTTCATGATTTGTTAGTAATGCTTGATTATGTATATACCTTGAAGCTAAACAATATCGACTTAGAAAACGAAGAACGCGACATCCTAGATGTAGCTCAAGAGCTAATTTTAGCAGTCAAATATCTAAGTCAACGAGATAAATGCCTCGAAAAATGGAGATGAAAAAGTGGCAGCAAAAATGGCAGCACTCATTGCAAATTGACGTTATTTAAGGGTGAAAATCGCCCAAAATACTGTACTTATATACATGCAATTCCATTTAAGTTGTTGATTTTAATTGCTATTTTTTGGTTTTCATTAGGTTCTACGGCATGTCTTCACAGTCTGCTATGGACAAGCACTCAGGTGGTGTTGCTAAGTACCGTGCTGCAGAAGGTAAAACTGTTTTA
>NZ_MCYD01001234.1:0-10172 GCF_002876325.1 Vibrio sp. 10N.261.52.A1 | reverse complement strand
TTACGTGGTTAATCGCGTTTATGCATGATAATTAACCATGAACTTGACCTTAAACACAATTAGCTATACGTTGTAAAACTGGTGAAAATAAAGCCACTGGGTTTTGTTGACACAAAGGATAACGTTGAACTAGCTAAAAAACGGTAAGTTTATAAAAAATAACAAGTACATGAATAGTTAGTCATTTACTGTCTGGATGACAGAGAAGCAAAAGGGAGAATTGCAATGGCTCTATATGATCCTAGTCTTGAAAAAGACAACTGTGGATTTGGTTTAATAGCGCAAATGGAAGGCCAACCTAGTCATAAGTTGGTGAGAACTGCTATTTCAGCCCTAGATCGCATGACACACCGTGGTGGTATCGCTGCGGATGGTAAAACTGGAGATGGCTGTGGCTTACTACTACAGAAGCCAGATTCCTATCTAAGAATTATTGCAGAAGAGAATAATTTTAATCTCGGCAAGCAATACGCTATTGGCATGATTTTCTTCAGCCAAGACCCAATCAAAGCTCAATCAGCACAAGAGATCGTCAATAAAGAGCTCGCCCAAGAGACATTGACCGTTGCTGGTTGGCGTGAAGTTCCGACCAATACCGAAGTATTAGGTCCTATCGCAAAAGATTCTGTTCCAAATATTCAGCAAGTATTTATCTCTGCGCCAGCCGGTTGGCGTGAGCGTGATATCGAACGCCGCTTATACATCGCGCGTCGCAGAATTGAAAAACAGATCACCGAAGACAAAGATTTCTATATCTGTAGCCTTTCAACACAAGTGATGGTCTACAAAGGCTTGTGTATGCCTGCCGATCTTCCGCGATTTTACCTCGATCTTGCAGACTTACGTATGGAATCAGCGATATGTCTGTTCCACCAGCGTTTCTCGACTAACACACAACCACGTTGGCCTCTCGCGCAGCCATTCCGTTATTTAGCGCACAATGGTGAAATCAATACCATCGAGGGTAACCGTCAGTGGGCCAAGGCTCGTGCCTACAAATTTGCTTCACCACTGCTGCCAGACTTGCAAACTGCAGCACCTTTCGTGAATGAAACGGGCTCTGACTCCTCAAGCCTAGATAACATGCTCGATCTATTCCTAGCCGGTGGTATGGATGTGTTCCGAGCTATGCGTATGCTGGTTCCGCCTGCTTGGCAGAACCACCCAGATATGGATCCAGACCTGCGTGCCTTTTACGACTTCAACTCCAAGCACATGGAACCGTGGGATGGCCCTGCTGGTATCGTTCTATCTGACGGTCGTTACGCGGCATGTAACCTAGATAGAAATGGCCTGCGTCCTGCGCGTTATGTCATTACCAAAGACAACCTAATCACACTGGCATCAGAAGTTGGTATTTGGAACTACGCGCCAGATGAAGTAGCAGAAAAAGGTCGTGTTGGGCCTGGTGAACTACTGGTGATAGATACTCGCCGTGGCAAGCTATGGCAATCTAACGAGATCGATAATGACCTCAAAAGTCGCCACCCTTACAAAGAGTGGATGGAAAAGAACGTTCACAAGCTAACACCATTTTCTGAACTCGATGATGACCAAGTGGGTAAGCGTAGCTTCGACGATGACACGCTCAAAACCTACCAAAAACAGTTTGCAATGAGCAACGAAGAGTCCGATCAGGTATTACGCGTGCTTGGTGATATGGGACAGGAAGCGGTCGGCTCAATGGGCGACGACACGCCAATGGCGGTACTCTCTTCAAAAGAGCGTCTGGTCACTGATTATTTCCGTCAGAAGTTTGCCCAAGTCACCAACCCACCGATTGATCCTCTGCGTGAAAAGCATGTGATGTCACTCGCCACCAGCATTGGCCAAGAGATGAACGTGTTCTGTGAAACAGATGGACACGCCTATCGTGTGACATTTGATTCTCCTATTCTACTTTACTCAGACATGCAGCAACTCCTGCAACTGAATCAAAAGCACTACCGCCATTCGATCCTAAGCATGCACTACGATCCAGCTCAGCAAGATCTCGAACAAGCCATCAATGCCGTATGTGATCGTGCGGAACAAGAAGTACGTGACGGTGCGGTTTTGGTTGTGTTATCGGATAAAGGTTTAGAGAAAGGCAAACTACCAATTCCAGCAGCAATGGCGGTGGGTGCAGTACAGACTCGCCTTGCTGATACCGACCTGCGTTGTGATGCCAACATCGTAGTGGAAACAGCAACCGCTCGCGATCCACACCAATTCGCGGTACTACTTGGCTTTGGTGCAACTGCGGTTTATCCGTACCTTGCTTATGAGGCGTTAGGCAAGATGCTCGATGATGGATCTTTAGACAAAGACTATCGTGCAGCGATGCAGAACTACCAAAACGGCATCAACAAAGGTCTGTATAAGATCATGTCGAAGATGGGGATTTCAACCATTGCTTCTTACCGCTGTTCGCAGCTTTTCGAAGCCGTTGGCCTACATTCTGATGTCGTTGAGCTCTGTTTCCGCGGAGTTACCACTCGAATTCAAGGCGCAAGCTTTAGCGATTTCCAGCAAGATATTTACAACCTATCACGTAAAGCATGGACTAAGCGTAAGCCAATCGAGCACGGTGGTTTACTGAAATACGTCCATGGTGGTGAATACCACGCTTATAACCCAGACGTGGTCGGCACGCTGCAAACCGCTGTAAAAACTGGCGAAACGTCGGATTACCTCTCTTTTGCTAAGCAGGTAAATGCTCGCCCTGCGGCTATGTTACGTGACTTAATGAGCCTAAAGAAAGCCGATAAACCATTAGCCCTTGAGCAAGTAGAACCAAGCAGCGATCTCTTTAAACGCTTTGACTCAGCGGCGATGTCGATTGGTGCCCTTAGCCCAGAAGCACATGAAGCACTGGCAATGGCGATGAACCGCTTGGGCGGTTACTCAAACTCTGGTGAAGGCGGTGAAGATCCAAGACGTTTTGGTACCGACCGTAACTCACGCATCAAACAAATTGCGTCTGGCCGATTTGGCGTAACACCACATTACCTAACCAATGCGGATGTTCTGCAAATCAAGGTTGCACAAGGTGCGAAGCCCGGAGAAGGTGGTCAGCTGCCAGGTCATAAGGTGACGGCAGAAATCGCTAAGCTGAGATACTCGGTTCAGGGTGTTACTCTGATCTCCCCGCCTCCGCATCACGATATTTACTCGATCGAAGATTTGGCTCAGCTGATTTTCGACCTTAAGCAAGTTAACCCTAAAGCCTTGGTTTCTGTGAAGTTAGTGTCTGAACCAGGTGTTGGTACTATCGCGACTGGTGTGGCAAAAGCTTACGCCGATCTGATCACCATATCTGGTTACGATGGCGGTACTGCAGCGAGTCCACTGACCTCGGTAAAATACGCGGGTTGCCCTTGGGAACTTGGGCTAGCAGAAACTCAGCAAGCACTGGTTGCAAACGGACTTCGTCATAAGATCCGCCTGCAAGTCGATGGTGGTCTGAAAACCGGTCTCGATGTAATTAAAGGCGCGATTCTCGGTGCTGAAAGCTTTGGCTTTGGTACTGCACCGATGGTGGCAATGGGTTGTAAATTCTTACGAATCTGCCACCTCAATAACTGTGCAACAGGTGTTGCAACTCAAGATGAAACATTACGCCGCGAATACTTCAAAGGGCTACCAGATATGGTGGTTAACTACTTTACAGGCTTAGCCGATGAAGTTCGCCAACACCTTGCTGACCTTGGTGTAGAAAAACTCACTGACCTAATCGGACGCACAGATTTACTGGAGGCTGTTGAAGGCCTGACTGCGAAACAGAGTAAACTGGATCTCTCATCGATACTGGAAGCTCCGGTATCACCAGAGGGGCATCCTCTGTATTGGACCGAACCAAACGCACCATTTGATAAGGCTCAGCTCAACCAGCAGATCCTAGACGATGCACTCGATGCGATTGAGAAAAGACAGTCCACCAGCCTTTACTACAACGTTATTAATACAGACCGTTCTATAGGCGCTCGTATCTCTGGCGAAATTGCTAAGCGATACGGCAACCAAGGTATGGCTGGTTCGCCAATCAAATTGTACCTAGATGGTACCGCAGGCCAATCTTTCGCTGTTTGGAACGCAGGCGGCGTTGAGCTGTATCTAACAGGCGATGCCAATGACTATGTTGGCAAAGGCATGGCTGGCGGTAAGGTAGTCATTAAACCTCACCAAGGCACCGCATTTACTTGTAACGAAGCGACCATCATAGGTAACACCTGCCTGTATGGTGCAACCGGAGGCAAGTTATTTGCAGCAGGTACTGCTGGCGAACGATTCGGCGTACGTAACTCAGGCACGGTTGCTGTAATTGAAGGCGCAGGTGACAACGCTTGTGAATACATGACCGGCGGTATTGTTGCCATTCTTGGCGCAACTGGCGTCAACTTCGGTGCGGGTATGACAGGTGGCTTCGCTTATGTCATGGATAAGAATGAAGACTTCCAAGGTCGAGTGAACAACGAGTCGGTTGAGGCGCTTTCCCTATCTGACTTATATATCCACCAAGAACACCTGCGTGGCTTGATTGCAGAGCACTTAGAAGAGACAGGCTCAGTACACGCTGAAGCTATTCTGGCGAACTTTGATGAATGGATTCCAAAGTTCTATCTAGTGAAACCAAAGACGGCGGATCTAAACACCTTGCTCGGCCACCAAAGCCGCAGCTCAGCTGAACTTCGTGTTCAAGCGCAATAATTGGAAGGAGCCAATAATGAGCCAGAATGTATACCAATTTATTGATGTGAATCGCGTAGACCCAGCGAAGAAACCAATCAAGATACGTAAGATTGAGTTTGTAGAGATCTACGAACCGTTCACTAAACAGCAAGCCAAAGCACAAGCAGACCGCTGTTTAGATTGTGGTAACCCTTATTGTGAATGGAAATGTCCAGTTCACAACTACATCCCTCAGTGGCTTAAGCTTGCCAATGAAGGGCGCATTATCGAAGCAGCTGAACTATCTCACCAGACCAACAGCCTGCCAGAAGTATGTGGCCGTGTGTGCCCTCAAGACCGCTTGTGTGAAGGCTCTTGTACCCTCAATGACGATTTTGGTGCCGTCACCATAGGTAACATTGAAAAGTACATTACCGATAAAGCCTTTGAGATGGGTTGGAAGCCAGACATGTCTCACGTTGAATGGACCGATAAAAAGGTCGCAATCATCGGTGCGGGTCCAGCTGGTCTTGCGGCGGCTGATATCTTAGTACGTAATGGTGTGAAAGCCGTTGTGTTTGATCGTTACCCAGAGATAGGTGGTCTCCTCACTTTTGGTATTCCATCGTTCAAGCTTGAGAAAGGTATCATGGAGAATCGTCGCCGCATCTTTAGCGAGATGGGCGTTGAATTCCGAATGAATACCGAAGTTGGCAAAGACATTCAACTTCAAGAGCTGGTCGATGATTACGACGCTGTTTTCCTTGGTGTAGGCACTTATAAAAACATGCGCGCCGGTCTAGATAATGAAGATGCACCGGGTGTTTATGACGCTCTGCCATTCTTAATTTCGAATACCTACAAGGTCATGGAGCTGGAAAACCCAACCCCATTTATCGATATGCAAGGTAAGAAAGTCGTCGTGCTTGGTGGTGGTGATACGGCGATGGATTGCGTTCGAACCTCTATTCGTCAGAATGCGGCAGATGTGGTGTGTGCTTACCGTCGAGATGAAGCCAACATGCCGGGCTCTCGCCGTGAGGTGAAGAATGCACGTGAAGAAGGCGTGAAGTTCAAGTTTAACCTCCAGCCTATCGGCTTAGAGCTTGATAGTTCTGGGCATGTTGCTGGCGTTAAAGTCGTGAAAACCGCATTAGGTGAACCTGATGAAGCAGGCCGTCGCCGCCCAGAACCTGTTGAAGGCAGTGAGCACATTCTTGAAGCCGATGCCGTGATCATGGCATTTGGTTTCCAACCTCACGTTATGGAATGGTTAGAACCTTTCGGTGTCGAGCTTGATCAATGGGGCCGAATTAAAGCACCCGACCAGCAAGAGTTTCAGTACCAAACCACCAACAGCAAAATCTTTGCCGGTGGTGATGCGGTTCGCGGCTCAGATTTAGTGGTGACCGCTATCGATGAAGGCCGCAAAGCCGCTGAAGGGATATTAGATTACCTAGAAGTGTGATTAGGTTTCCTTTATTACTCAGTTCGTTACTATAAAAAAGGATCCGCATATGGATCCTTTTTTAAGTTCGATACGTTTACTAACGGCATAATAAAAAATACGTAAAACAATCGAAAATTAACCAATACCGAGAACTACAATTAAAACTAAAATTCGCCATAGGAAACACTATGAAAAAAGCCGCTCTCCTCTCGCTATCACTTTTAACTTTAACCGCTTGCAGCCAAGGGATTACGGACATGAAAGACAGAACTTCATCACCTTGTGGTGACAAACCAAATTGCGTATCAACACAAGATGACCGTGAACAACACGCTTTGGCTGCATACGAGCTATCCGATTCAGCAAGCCTTGATGCCATTGAGCAAGTCGCTTTGACTTTGCCGGGCGCGAAAACGGCCAACAAAACCGATGATTACCTGCGTGTTGAGTGCACATCACGCATCATGCGCTTTGTCGATGACCTTGAGTTAAAAGTCGATGGAGACAAGCTCATCGTTCGTTCAGAGTCCCGCACTGGCTACTCTGACTTTGGTGTGAACCGTAAACGAGCAGAACAACTTCGTGCTAGCTTGCAAAGCGAAGGTCTAATCAAATAGACAAAGAATACTGGAGTAAATCCACACTATTCGGATGAGAAGTGCTTCTGGGCAGTCGCTCGACGCTTCTTATCCATGCTACAATTTCGCTCTACTGTTTAAATATTTTTTAATTAAGAGACTACACATGAAAATCGGCATCATTGGCGCAATGGAGCAAGAAGTTGCGATCCTAAAAGCAGCTATTTCAGACATTACTGAAGTTAATAAAGGCGGTTGTACCTTTTTCTCTGGTCAGCTAAATGGTGTTGACGTTGTTTTGCTTCAATCAGGCATTGGTAAAGTAGCTGCGGCTGTTGGTACCTCTATCCTACTAAGCGAATACCAACCAGATGTCGTTCTAAACACGGGCTCTGCTGGCGGTTTTGATTCAACTCTAAACCTTGGCGATGTAGTTATCTCTACAGAAGTACGTCACCACGACGCAGACGTAACAGCTTTCGGTTACGAAATCGGCCAGATGGCAGGTCAACCAGCTGCATTCAAAGCTGACGAGAACCTGATGAAAGTAGCTGAGCAAGCGCTAGCTCAAATGGAAGACAAGCACGCGGTTCGTGGCCTTATCTGTACTGGCGACGCATTTGTTTGCACAGCAGAACGCCAAGAGTTCATCCGTAAACACTTCCCATCTGTGGTTGCTGTAGAAATGGAAGCTTCTGCGATTGCTCAAGCTTGTCACCAGTTCCAAGTACCATTTGTGGTTGTTCGTGCAATCTCTGACGTTGCAGACAAAGAATCACCAATGAGTTTTGAAGAGTTCCTGCCACTAGCAGCACAAAGCTCTTCTGAAATGGTTATCAAAATGGTTGCCCTACTAAAGTAAGCGACTAAGCATGCAAACACTGTTTGATCAGGTATTTGCAAATGGCGTGCTCCTTGTAATGTGGGGAGCACTGCTTTTTCATTTGATTCTACCTATCCCTCATGCCGCACACCCCACGACCTTATGGCATAAGTTTGCTGAGCTTTTAGCAAGCAAGGTTAATAACAACCAAAACTATTCCCAAAGCCTGATCTCTGGCACCTTAGCCTGGGGATTAATGGTACTTCCAGCTCTGATTCTTCTCTTGGCACTGCAACCTTTGGTTTGGCAGACTCAGCTGTTTCAACTGGCTTTGTTACTGCTCGCCATTGATTGGCGTAATAATGAAAAGCTGGCAAACCAGCTCATTAAAACACTTAGCCGAGAAGATAAAGTGACTGCGCGTCAATTGCTGGCTCCGATTGTCAATCGTCAAACGGATTCACTATCGTCACTAGGGCTTGGGAAAGCTGGGGCTGAGACCATCATCATGGGCTACGGTCGCAATGTGGTTTGTGTGCTGTTTTGGTACGCCATCGGAGGCGGAATCGCGGCGTTGATGTATCGCCTGATTATCGAATTAGCTCGAGCTTGGTCACCAAGTCGCAAGCAGTTCTCTCCTTTTGGCTCAACAGCCATCAAAATCGTCGCGATCCTTGAATTTTTCCCAATGCGTTTATTTGCTTTAATGATCGTATGCGGTGATAAAGCGTCTCACACACTTAAGATGATGCTAACTCAAAGTCGCTCTTGGCCTCTGCCAGGCCCTGCGTGGTTGATTACAGCAGTAGGCAATAAGCTTGAGCTATCACTCGGTGGTCCGGCTATTTACAACGATACCAAAGCCATTCGCGCAAAATTAGGCGGAAGAATCGCCCCATCCGCACTGCACTTATCACAGGTTCAAAAGCTGCTATTTGGACGCATCGCTATTTGGATATTCTTACAAAGCTTCGCCTTACTCATTATTCACCAAGGGATTTAAAGTGAAACCCTCTCAACTTGTTACATCATGTGCAACTTTCGCGATCAGCTTTAGCTTATGGATACCAAGCACGCTTGCAACCGAAGTAACTAAGGCAAAACGCGTGGTCAGCTTAGCCCCTCACGCCACAGAGCTCGCATACAGTGCGGGTTTAGGCGATAACTTAGTTGCTGTGAGTGAACGAAGTGATTACCCACCACAAGCCGATAAGCTAGAAAAAGTGGCAAACTATCAAGGTATCAAGGTTGAG
Source organism: Vibrio sp. 10N.261.52.A1 (assembly GCF_002876325.1). Classification (NCBI taxonomy): domain Bacteria; kingdom Pseudomonadati; phylum Pseudomonadota; class Gammaproteobacteria; order Vibrionales; family Vibrionaceae; genus Vibrio; species Vibrio sp. 10N.261.52.A1. The sequence continues at coordinate 1,418 of NZ_MCYD01001234.1, read as the reverse complement.
AAAATCATCGCGCTTCAGCCAGATCTTATCCTTGCTTGGCCAGCGGGTAACCCACCGAGAGAACTGGCGAAACTGGAGCAGTTTGGCTTTAATATTTATTACTCGAAAACCAAAAGCCTAGACAGCATCGCGACCAATATAGAGCAACTTAGCCAATACGCCAGCGATCCGAGTATCGGTGAGAATAATGCTAAGCAATACAAAGAGCAGCTCAACGCATTAAGGCTAAAATACAAAGATGCGGAGCCTGTCAGCTACTTCTACCAGCTAAGTGAAAAACCTATTATCACCGTGGCACAAGGACACTGGCCAAGTGAAGTATTTGAGTTTTGTGGCGGCCGAAATATTTTTGAAGACAGCGCTTCACCCTACCCGCAAGTCGGTATTGAGCAAGTTGTGCTGAATAAACCGCAAGTGATCTTCACTTCTCAGCACGCTATTGAGAATGGAACCATGTGGCAATCGTGGGCGGAAGAGATCCCAGCCGTCGCTAAAAATCAGATATGGTCGCTCAATTCAGACTGGATTAACCGACCAACCACAAGAACTTTGCAAGCTATCCAGCAAGTGTGCGATTACTTCGATAGAGTCCGAGAAAATCACTAACTTTTTAGTCTGTTTTTTCGTACAATTCGCCACCGACCTGTCCCTACAATTTTAACAATAAGAGCACCAGTATCATGGACTCCATGCTGCTTTATATTATCGATTTATTTGGCACTGCCATCTTTGCTATCTCAGGCGTATTTGTTGCTGGACGCCTAAAAATGGACCCTTTTGGTGTCGCCGTTCTCGGCAGTGTAACCGCTATTGGCGGAGGTACAATTCGAGACATGGCACTGGGTGCTACTCCTGTTTTTTGGATAACCGATACCACCTATCTTTGGGTCATTATCGTTACCTGTTTATTAACTATGATCATCGTGAGACGCCCCAAGCGTTTGGCATGGTGGATCCTACCCGTCTGTGACGCCATAGGTTTAGCCGTGTTCGTTGGTATTGGTGTTGAAAAAGCATTGGCTTATCAAGACTCAGCATTGGTTGCCATCATCATGGGCGTAATTACAGGCTGTGGCGGCGGCATTATTCGTGACGTACTTGCCCGAGAAGTACCGATGATCCTGCGAAGCGAAGTCTACGCGACCGCTTGTATCATCGGCGGAGCATTCCACACTATGGCTATTCGCATGGGCCACGATTCAGAGACAGCTTTCCTAGCTGGCGTATTCTCTACATTGTTGATCAGACTTGGCGCCATTCGTTGGCACTTATCGTTACCAACTTTCGCAATTAAATAGACTATCGCTGAAAATAGAAAAAGGCTCCACTTAGGGGCCTTTTTTAATCTTGCCACCTCAGCGATCTGCTCTTCCTCTCCCCTTCAAGTCACTTCCACATATCTACTTTTAACTTAGTAA
>NZ_MCYD01001233.1:0-509 GCF_002876325.1 Vibrio sp. 10N.261.52.A1 | reverse complement strand
GTAAAGGCATATGGTTTTTCGGTAAGAACCAACAATACCGATGAAGTTGAACCAGCTAAGGCAAAAATAGGGCAATTATGGCAAGGCTTTTTCGAACAAGCTTTTCCAAAGTTGACTCCAGACTCCAAGGTTTACGGCGTATACACCAACTACGAGTCAGATTTTACGGGTGACTATGATGTGATTGCTTGTACCAATGCGCTTACTGATAACGCTATGGATGATCTAGTTGAAACCAATATTGAGGCGGGTAAGTACCTAACGTTCTCTGCAAAAGGCGAATTACCACAAGCGGTGATCGATCTCTGGGGAGAAGTATGGGCTTATTTCAACGCGCCAGATTGTCCACATACACGAACGTACACAACCGACTTTGAGCTGTACAAAGGCGAAACTGAAGTCGAGATCTCTATTGCGATTCAATAATCTTTAAGCGCCGATATATCGTGTAAAAGTTTATGAAATAAAAGAGCCGCTCGGTATGAGCGGCTCTTTTGCTATTTGGAATT
>NZ_MCYD01001232.1:0-5723 GCF_002876325.1 Vibrio sp. 10N.261.52.A1 | reverse complement strand
GCTTTTAGGTGTTTTTAGTCAAATAAGGAATTATATGAACTGGTTTGTCGATGTAATTAAGAGGCCTGTTGAGTTTAATGGGCGAGCTCGCCGTCGAGAGTATTGGTACTTTTTTGCAGTTAGTTTGGGAATTACTCTTTTACTTTCTCTCATAGATAATGTCTTAGGTTGGTACGATCCTAATTCTGATATTGGTTTACTGAGTGGGATTTTTTCATTATTAATACTGCTACCGGGTTTGTCTGTCACTATTCGTCGGTTACATGATACGAACAGAACTGGCTGGTGGGTACTGTTATACTTAGTACCAGTGATAGGTTTCTTTATCTTGTCGATATTCCTTATTTTAGATAGCAATATGGAATGCAATAAGTATGGGGACAACCCTAAGCTGTCGAATAGCTTCTAAAACTTAGTCAATATGATAAACGGTGTGTAGAAAAATTTGAGGCCTATGACTCAATCGTTGCTTCACTATGTAATGTCTTATGTGTTTCAAGCTTAATCAGGCATAATTACTACCCCACAGCTGAATCATTTTAGGTGTGGGTATCGTGTATTTAGGCTTTGGTAAGGAGTTAATTTGGCAAAGAAATATTATGTGGTTTGGAAAGGTCGCACACCCGGTATTTTTACCACTTGGAACGAATGTAAAGCGCAAGTTGATGGCTTTGCGGGCGCGAGATATAAATCGTTTCCAACACTAGGCGAAGCAGAGTCTGCTTTCGGTGGTAAAGCGTCTTCTGTATGTCAGTCGAGTTCAGGTGTTAAGCCTGCATTTGCGAAGCCACGTACAGCCACTAAAGCGAAGGTTCCACCTCTTTCTCAGCAGCAAATTACTGACATGCCATTTGATATTAAAATCTTTACTGATGGTGCTTGTGAACCTAACCCAGGCGAAGCGGGAACGGGTTTAGCGGTTTATTTGAAGAATGATCTCACTGAACTATGGTATGGCTTGTACCAACCGATGGGGACTAACAATACTGCTGAGCTACAAGGTTTAGAGCAAGCCTTTATTCTCGCAAAAGAGAAGCTGAAAGCAGGGCTGTCTGTTGCGATTTATAGCGACTCAAAATATTCGATAGACTGCATTACTAAGTGGGCATCAGGCTGGGAGAAAAAGGGTTGGACTAAGTCTGGTGGCGAGATAAAAAACCTCGATATCATTAAAGCCGCTCATGCGCTTTATCAAGAGCTTGCATCTCAAATTACTATCTACCACGTAAATGGTCACGTCGGTATTGAGGGCAATGAGCTTGCTGACCGAATGTCTATTGTGGCGATCTCTTCGAAAGAGCAAGGTTTGAGCCGTTATACTGAAACGGACGATCTTGCAGAGATCTTAGCGCTACGTGCAGGTTAACAATACCTGCTCGTGAGAGTACGATCTATCTAGAGCGTTACCGCTTTTAGCAATGTAACGCTTTGTTTTATGTTCTATTCTAATCGACAGCTTTAGCTGGCCCTAAGCGGGGTTCTCTATCCAGTTAGACAGCTGCTGTGCTTGCTTGAGAGAGTTAAACTTAGTCTCAACTCGAGCTCTGGCTCTCATCCCCATTTCTGCTCTTTCGTTGCTGCTTAATTGAGCAAAACGCTCAATGGTTTCTCGTAACTCATCAACACTTTTCTCATTCACTAAAAAGCCAGTCTCTGGAGTGACAATCTCTTTGCAACCCATGATATTTGTGGTGATAACGGGAACGCCGACGGCCATCGCTTCTTTCAGGACTAAGGGGCCGGTATCGACACAACCTGTTTCTGAAAAACAGAAAGGTGCCACTAAGCTATCGTAGTTAGGTAAGTTTTTCTTCACCCACTCGTGGGTTTGTGCACCATGGAACGTCACGTTTCGGGTCAGTTCTTGATGCTCTACTTGCATCTTAAGTTGAGATTCTAAATCGCCAGTTCCGATGATGTCCAAATGAATATTGAGCGGTTGTGCGATGGGAGCCAGTGCATCGATCAAGTGATGAACGCCTTTTTGTTCAACCAGTCGACCGAGAAAGATTAGACGCAGGAGTTTGGTGTCGTTTTTAGGTTGTAGCTTAAACTGCTTAGTATTCACACCACAGTGGAGCAGCTTCACATTCCCTTTGGCCATGCTGTTGAAGTCGTTTAGCATGTCTTTACAAACGGCAACCACGAAATCACTCGACGAGATCTTTTGTTCGATGTCGTAGGCGAATTCATAGACATCGTGTCCGTGGGCGACAAACGAGCAAGTAATGTTGAGCAGTTTGGCAGCGACAATCGCGTGTGCAGCGGTATGCTGACAAAAGTGTGCATGAACGTGGTCTATGTCTCTCTCTGCCAATTGCAGCGCGAGTTTAAACCCGTATGCAAACAGTGACTTCTTCGGCATGCTGTTTTGCTTTGAAACGAATGATAGTGCTTTGATAAACCCAAACCAGTTGATGCTGGCTACTTTACCCAAACGAACATCTTTGCCTATTTTGACAATGTCGTAGTCGAACGACTTTTCACTCTGTTCAACCTTGAACGTCATCACACAGACATCATGCCCGCACGCTTTCAACGAATCGACTTCCGTTTGTATGAAAGTTTCGCTGAGTACAGGATATGTCGGCGCTACAAATGCTACTTTCTTCATTTTTCTCTCCTTTAATGAAGGTCACTACAGTTGACTAAGCAAGATATGAACCAAGATCAAAGCCCCTTTTTGAGGGACTTTTTGATGCTTTTCCTGACCTTATGCGTCGCTTAACGCTGTTTTTCTCAAAATAGAAATCAATTTTGAATTGTGTGCTTGCTGGCGTGTTGTGCTCAGTTGTCATTTTGCGAATAGAGCCGTAAGTGGCTGATATGAATGCACTCTAATCGTTTCTGAACTCGGCATAGAAGATGCACTGTTAGCTGTACAACAAATAATTGAGAGAGCGTCATTTATGGCTAAAGTGAGTATTGTTATCCCAACCTACAACTGCTTGGACTATCTACCAAAGGCAATTGGCAGCGTTTTACAACAGACCCATCAAGATATCGAACTCATCATCATTGATGACAACAGCAATGATGGAACGTCCACCTACCTAGCTTCGATAGACGATGAGCGCATCATCACGCTGTCAACTTTGGGAGTAGGGGTACCACAAGCAAGAAATCTGGGTATAGAGAAAGCGTCAGGCGAGTTTATTGCCTTTTTAGACGCGGACGATTTTTGGTTTCCTGAAAAAATTGAGCGTCAACTCGAGTTCCACCAACGATACCCTGAGATGGCGATGAGTTTTACTAACTACGAGCATCTAACAGAAGATTATGAAGTCATTGTTGATTGCTTTAGCTATTGGTCGCAATTTCAAAATCGAGAAGAGCAGTTCATCAATATCGATAACCCATTAGAGTTCATCATTGAAAATAATGTGATTGGTACGTCGACCGTTATGGTGAAAGCCGATGTGTTTTCTCAAACCGATAGCTTTAATGCCGACATCAAGTATGGCGAAGATTGGGAGTTGTGGCTTCGAATGAGTGAAAACCATCAGATTGGTGTGTTGAACTCTGTGGAGGTGGGCTACCTAATGAGAGCAACATCAGTGACTCAAACTGAAGACCTTAAGCTCAGAAACCTAGCTTCTATAGAGACCATTCTCCAGCGTTATCAAAACAACAGCCAGCGTTGGAATGTACCTCAGTCTAGTTTTAAAGTTGCAAAGGCGAGAATATTAGAGGGCTATGCAGACTATTATCGAGGCTTACAACAGAATAGACAGGCTATTGTCTACAGCTTCCGCTCTTTGGTGATGGCTCCTCAAAAACGTACATTGCGACATTTGATAGGTGACTGTAAGAGTTTCCTAAAGCCTGCATGGTAAGGGAGCGGTGACTCGTATGGGTTCGTTAAAACAGTCAGCCTATTACGCTATTGGCATATTGATGATGAAAGGGATCTCATTGGTGATGATCCCTTATATTACTCACAAAATGACGTTGACAGAATATGGATCATTAGAAGCGATCGTCTTATTGGCGGACATCGGTACGATCTTGTTTAGTTTCGGTATTGTGGAATCGATGTATCGTTATGTTGGCGTCGCAGAAGGTGATGAAAAGCGCAAGCTGATATCTAACTGCTTTACGCTCAGTTTAGTGGTGTGTGTACTTGGCGGCGTGCTCATTGCGCTCAGCATGCCCCTGTTGCTGTTGATGTTACCTGTTGAATTCAAACCCTATCAGATCTTTCTTCTACTTATTCCTACGATGCTTGACGGGGCAATATCCATTCCGCTTACTTTGATGCGCATGAACGCAATGGCTAAACGTTTTTGCCAACTCAACGTATTGAAAGCCGGTGTTCAGGCTATTATGACGTTTGTCCTGCTTGAAGCCGGTTATGGCATTGATGGCGTGCTGATTTCTGCCGCTGCTTCTAGTCTGCTATTGATGTTTTGTCTGGTGAGTTATCAATGGCAGCAGATGGGCAGTTTAGGTTGCTTCCAATACACAGCAAAGATCTTGAAATTTGGGTTGCCAACCTTGGTTGGCGGGGCATCCATTTATATGATCACCGGGCTAGATCGCTGGGTGATGGCAAGTTTTGTTGGGGTAGAGGACCTGGCCATTTATGCGGTTAGTGGTAAGTTTGCGTTAATTCTAGGCTTGCTACTGCAACCCTACGCGCTTTGGTGGTTTCCAAACCGAGTCGCCATGCTTCAGCAACCCGGCGGCAGCAAAATGTGTGCAGACCGAGCATTAATCGGAGTTAACCTAGCCATAGTGTTAGGAGGCTTGATGATCTTAACTGTCCCTGGCTTCATTTCTCTTATCTTACCAAGCAGTTATCATCAGGCTGGGGTTATAGTGGTTGCATTGCTGGCTATCGCTGTTATTAAAAGTGCGGGAGACTACCTGAACTTAGGCTGTTTCAGCGGTGATTCGAGTCAATCTCAGATGTGGATCCAAGGCGGTTGTGCGGTATTGGCAGCAATCGGTTATTTTACCATTACCCCAATATACGGAGTGTGGGGCGTGATTGCGGTTCTGTGTGCGATTTATACTTTGAGGTTACTGCTTCTGTATTTTGTTAGCCAATCGATGGAGCGCTTGCCTTATGATCATCGTAGATGGATAACTGCTATCAGTATCGCCATTGTTGCAATTGTTTGTGACCGTGTTTTAGGGCTGATGCTGGCCGATGTTCATGATTTTGTTTTAGGAACCGTTGTCGCATTGATTACGCTGGTGGCTTTTGTGAAATATTCGGTGATCGTTATTCCTCAGGCTCTGCTTGATAAGCTCACACTGGGAAAACAGTCACACGCTAACTAAATAAAACACTGTTCATTATCGGCTGAATTAGATAGTATTTATAAATTCAATGAATGCTAACTATGGAAAGATATATGAATAAGTGGATTGTACTTTCAGCGTTTTGCTCAACTCTGTCTTATGCTTCTGCTGAGCTTGTCAGCCAAGATTTATTGTCTCACCATTTTGATGCCCCAGAGCTCCCACCTTTGGAAACGCAACACAGCGTTTGTAACAGTCTTGTCTGTAATTCGATATCCGAACCACAATTAGTTTCTTCTGCGGGGCACTTTCCTGAACGTGAATCGAATCCAACGATAGATACGATAACCAGCGCAATCTACTTCGTAGGTGAAATGGGTGTTGCTGAAAATCTATCGACTCCAGAATATGAAAAATTCTTTGAGAATTAGTTGAAAGTGAAGATGGCCGACCAGTATCTCTTTTTATGGCTT
>NZ_MCYD01001231.1:0-793 GCF_002876325.1 Vibrio sp. 10N.261.52.A1 | reverse complement strand
CACAGAATGCATCACTGCCAATAAAGGCATAGCCACTGTGAGGAACACTATTACATTGGTACTGGTTAACTAAAGGAACGTTGACTTGGTACAGTTCACTCTTAGATGCATATCCATCTGATGCGTCCTGATCCCCCCATCCCATCACCGTTAGCATCTGACCATCATTCAGGTTACCTCGAACATAACCATCAACGAGATTAACCACAGACTCTGATGGCTTATCGACGAGCTCGATAATCGCTATATCATTGCCTGTAACTACAGAGTTATAGTATTGATGTACATAAATATTCTCAACCGCGTATCTATGCTGTGCAGCTTGAGAGGCAGAGAGGTTGGATACACCAATCACCACATCGAGATCTTCACGACCATTACCGTCTACACAGTGAGCAGCCGTAAGGACATATCTCTCGCCAATGAAGCTCGCACCACAAAACTGACCGTCATAAGCGTTCACGTTTCTTGAGACTAGTGCAGCCATAAATGGCCAATTCCCTTGTGTTGCTTCTTTACCGTTTATAATTCGAGCTGAAACATCTGCCAACGCCGATGTTGAGGACAGACCCACTACACAGAAGCCTAATGACAACCATTTAGTCTGAACAATTTTCATTACCTAGCCTTTTATTTATATTAATAATGCGGACAGGCGATTTTATAAAAGATCGATATAAAACCAAAATCATAATGAAGTGTGATAGGTATCGATTAAATGATAACAATTCTTATCCTGTAGGTTTGTTTTAACGAAATTTGTTAAACCCAACGTCTAACCTTTTGTTTGTAA
>NZ_MCYD01001230.1:0-4204 GCF_002876325.1 Vibrio sp. 10N.261.52.A1 | reverse complement strand
AAGTAGAATACATGGATAAAATAACCCAAAAAACTGACAAAAAACTCATTATGGTTATTTTCTTGAAATAAAAAGGTCGCACTAGGCGACCTTTTGTCTGTTTTGTAGTATGAATCACTAATTAACCGGTGTTTCGCATGCCTGCAGCAATGCCTGCAATGGTCACCATTAGCGCTTCTTCTAACTCTGCTGGTGGTGTTTCGCTCTTACGAGTACGGTACAGCAGCTCAGCTTGAAGCATGTTCAATGGCTCTACGTAGATGTTACGTAGGCGAATCGACTCAAGCCCCCAAGGGTCGCTCTGCATCAGGTTCTCGTTGTTCTCTACATTTAGCACTGTTTTGATGTCTTTTTGCAGCTGTTCACGCAGTAATTCACCTAGAGGCAATAGCTCTTCGTCAACAAGACGTTGGTCGTAGTACTTAGCAATTTCCATGTTGCACTTCGAGTACACCATCTCCAACATACCCAGACGAGTAGAGAAGAATGGCCATTCGCGACACATTTCTTCCAGTAGGGCTTGGTGGCCTTGGTCTACTGAGTATTGAATCGCTTCACCAGCGCCTAACCATGCAGGAAGTACCAAGCGGTTTTGGCTCCAAGAGAAGATCCATGGAATTGCACGTAGGCTTTCTACACCACCGTTCGGGTTACGTTTAGCTGGGCGAGAACCTAGAGGCAGTTTACCTAGCTCTAGTTCTGGTGTTGCTTGACGGAAGTACGGAACAAACTTCTCTTCACCACGAACCACGTTACGGTAAGCCTCACAAGAGACTTGAGACAGCACTTCCATTAGGTCGCGCCACTCTTGTTTTGGCTCTGGTGGCGGCAGAAGGTTCGCTTCTAGAATCGCACTTGCGTAAAGGTTGAAGCTGTTTACAGCAACATCTGGCAAGCCAAGCTTAAAGCGGATCATTTCGCCTTGCTCAGTTACACGTAAACCGCCTTTCAAGCTCTTAGGTGGCTGAGAAAGAAGAGCTGCGTGCGCTGGCGCACCACCACGACCAACCGTACCGCCACGACCGTGGAATAGAGTCAGTTCAATGCCTTCTTCATCACAAACCTTAACTAGCTTATCCATTGCATCGTATTGAGCCCAACCTGCAGACATTACGCCCGCATCTTTCGCTGAGTCTGAGTAGCCGATCATTACCATTTGGTGGTTTTGGATGAAGCCACGGTACAAGTCGATACTCATCAGCTGCTTCATTACCGCTTCTGAGTTGTTCAAGTCGTCCAGTGTTTCGAACAGTGGACACACGTCCATGCGGTATGGGCAGCCACATTCTTGCAGTAGCAAGTGAACAGCCAGTACATCTGATGCTGTACGCGCCATAGAAATCACGTAAGCACCGAAGGCTTCACGAGGTTGAGCAGCAATGACCTTACAGGTGTCTAAAACCTCTTTAACCTGTTCAGATGGCTCCCAATCGCGAGGAAGCAGCGGGCGCTTAGAGCTTAATTCATTGGTTAAGAAAGCAATCTTGTCTTGCTCGCTCCATTGGTCGTAATCACCAATGCCTAAGTAGCGAGTCAGTTCAGACAGTACATCTGAGTGACGGGTACTTTCTTGACGAACATCGAGACGAACTAGATGTACACCGAACGCTTTTAGGCGGCGCAAGGTATCAAGCAGAGAACCGTCTGCGATTACGCCCATGCCACACTCGTGCAGCGATTGGTAACACGCGTAAAGCGGAGTCCAAAGTTGGTCGATGTTCTGTAGTGTTTCTTTCTTCGGAACTTCAGTGTCATGCAGTTTTGCATCTAGTACTTCTAGTGTGTTGTTCAGCAGAGTACGTAGGTTCTTCAGAATGGCACGGTAAGCTTCGTGCTCATCACCAGCTAGTTCACGAACGGTATCATTGCACTTAGTCATCGATAGTTCGGTAATCAGCTCGTTTACGTCACCTAGGTAAAGGTCTGCAGCTTTCCAGCGAGATAGGCGCAGAACCTCTTTGGTAATAGTGTGCGTTACGAATGGGTTACCATCGCGGTCACCGCCCATCCAAGATGAGAAGTGAACTGGACGTGCATCAATTGGCAGGCCTTCACCAAGGTAGCCTTTTAGTCGACCATCCATTTCACGCAGGAAATCAGGCACAGCTTCCCATAGCGAGTTTTCTACAACCGCAAATCCCCATTTCGCTTCATCAAGTGGTGTTGGGCGTTGCTGACGAATCACATCAGAGTGCCAACCTTGAGCGATAAGTTGCTCTAGGCGACGTTCGGTTTTCACGCGCTCTTTGTGTGATAGGTCGCTTAATTCTAATTTAGACAGACATTCGTTGATCTTCACCAGCTTGTTGATCATGGTGCGACGAGTGATTTCTGTTGGGTGTGCAGTCAAAACGAGCTCAATGTTCAGGTCGCGAACAGCTTGAGCTGCATCTAGCTTGCTGATGTCGTTTTGGCTTAATTTGGAAAATAGAGATTGCAGCACATCTGGTTCACAAACATGCTCCTCACAGTGGCGAGAGATGGTGTGGTATTGCTCTGCCATGTTGGTGAGGTTGAGAAATTGGTTAAATGCACGAGCAACAGGAGTGAGTTGTTCGTTCGGCAGGTTTTTGATTTCTTCAACTAGGCTGTCACGGTCAGCTTTGTTGCCTGCGCGGGCGGATTTGGAAAGTTTACGGATAGTTTCCACTTTCTCTAAGATAACGTCACCATGTGCATCTTGGATTGTGTTACCTAGCAAGCGTCCCAGCATGCTTACGTTACTCTTGAGAGCGGCGTATTTCTCGTTCATTGTCATCCTGCCTCGTAAAAAAATTACATCCATTGTTCCTTGTTAAGTACACAATCTAGCGAAAACTGCTGTATCTAGTCAAATAAAGCATTCTAAGTTTGCAATTATTAGTTTTCGAAATGCGGGAGAAGTAAATTTTCCAAGACTTCGGAATAAAGTGAAATTTAATTACAAGATCAGGCTTTGGCAGGGATAACAGAATAAAAGCCACCTTTTAGGGCAGCTTTTATAAAAAAGTATCGCAAGGGTGGCAATAACTAGAAACAATATTTACGAATAGATTTACTCAGTACGTCAATCGTTGGGTCGATAAAATCAAAGCTTAAGAATTCATCCGGTTGGTGAGCTTGGTCGATTGAGCCCGGCCCCAGAACTAAGGTTGGGCAAAGTTCTTGGAGGAAAGGTGCCTCGGTACAGTAATTCACGGTTTGTGATTCAGTTTCGCAAACGGATTCCATGCCGCCGATAAATGGGTGGTCGTGCTGACACTCGTAACCTGGGATAGGTTCGTGCAGTGGCGTAATCTCAATTCTGCCCGGCCACTTCGCTTCCACTTCTTTGAGTGCGCTGCGCAGCATGTTATCTAAACCGTCTAAGCTGATACCTGGTAAAGGGCGCACGTCGTAGTGCAGTTCACAACAACCACAAATACGGTTAGCGCTGTCACCACCATGAATATGACCTAGGTTTAGTGTCGGGCTTGGAATAGCGAACCCTGGGTGGTGGTACTCTTTAATTAATTTGTCGCGCAGCTGCATCAAAGCAAACAGCACTTCATGCATGATTTCGATAGCGTTAACGCCTAATGCTGGATCTGAAGAGTGACCTGATTTACCGGTTACGCGCACTGCATTCGCCACGTGACCTTTGTGCCCGCGAATCGGTACTAGGCTGGTCGGTTCACCAATGATGCAGTAATCCGGTTTAAACGGTGCGTTTTCAGTGAAATGACGCGCACCTAGCATGGTGGTCTCTTCATCACAGGTTGCCAATACATAAAGTGGCTTCGCCTGTTTACTCCAATCCATCTTTCTTACTGCTTCATAGATAAAGGCGAAAAAGCCTTTCATGTCGGCAGTACCTAATCCGTAGAAGCGATTGTTGTGTTCTGTCAGTGCGTGAGGGTCGAAATTCCAACGCCCTTCATCAAATGGCACGGTATCACTATGTCCAGCCAGCAATAAGCCGCCTTCGCCTGAGCCCATTTTTGCGATCATATTATGCTTGCCAGGCTCAACTTCCACGACTTCTACGCTAAAGCCCAGATCTTTAAACCATTGAGCCATTTTTTCGATCACTTTCTCGTTGCCATGATCCCAGCTTGGATCCGTAGAACTAATAGAGTCGGTGGAAATTAGGCCTTTATAGACCTCAAGGAAACTCGGTAATTGCATAATATCTTCACTTCTACTATTGACAGGAAAACTATAAGTCGGTAAAACACATATTAAA
>NZ_MCYD01001229.1:0-996 GCF_002876325.1 Vibrio sp. 10N.261.52.A1 | reverse complement strand
ATTCACTCCCTCTCGTAGCCCTATGCCTAAACCTCGTTACAAAACAACCAACTGGAAGCAATACAACCAATCACTCATTAACCGCGGTTCTTTGACCTTTTGGATTGATGAAGAAGCGATAAGTGGCTGGACGCAAAGCAAACAGAATAAGCGCGGGAGGCCTCGTCGGTTCAGTGATTTAGCTATCACGACAGCCCTCATGGTGAAACGAGTTTTTTCTATGCCATTAAGAGCGCTGCAAGGTTTTATCAACTCGATATTTAGGTTAGCCCATGTACCGTTAAGTTGTCCGCATTACACCTGCATCAGTCGTAGAGCCAAGCAAGTTGAGGTCTCACTTAAGACAAAAACGAGAGGTACGATACAACATCTAGCTATTGATGCGACTGGCCTTAAGGCTTATGGCGAAGGTGAATGGAAAGTCAAAAAACACGGGACAGATGGCAAACGTAGAGTCTGGCGAAAACTTCATATTGCCGTGGATACAAACACTCATGAAATTATTGCAGCCGAGCTAAGTCTATCGACAGTTACAGATGGAGAAGTACTCCCGAATTTACTGAAACAAACTCGCCGAAGTATCCACGAGGTGTCTGGTGATGGCGCTTATGATACGAGAGCATGTCACGATGCAATTAAGATTAAGCGAGCCGTTGCGCTTATTCCTCCAAGAGAAGGGGCTGCCTTCTGGGAGCGGGGTCATCCCCGAAATCTCGCAGTAGGTTGCCAGAAGTTATATGGCTCAAATAAGTATTGGAAAGAGCGGTATGGTTACCACAAACGCTCCCTGTCAGAAACAGCGATGTATCGAGTTAAACAGTTACTTGGTGGTCGTTTAAGTTTAAGAAATTACAATGCACAAGTGGGAGAAACTTACGCGATGATAAAAGCGTTGAACAAGCTCACTGGGTTAGGTATGCCTGAAACTTGCCGTATTGACTAAGAAATGCACGAAATGGGGCTGCTCTGTCTCTAAACTGAATTACGCAACAAAGC
>NZ_MCYD01001228.1:0-1526 GCF_002876325.1 Vibrio sp. 10N.261.52.A1 | reverse complement strand
TTTTACTTGACCACTTCAAAATCCTTATTTGAAGAGTGTGAGGGCGGTGTGATGTTCTCACAGGCGCATTATCTGCTCGACTCATCTCATAGTGATTACACAAACGACGTTGCCTGCGTGACTTTTGATGAGCCGTTAGCATGTTGGCTGATTACAGTGCCATTAGAAGAGGATGCACGGTCTGATACTGTGGCTTGGGGACCTTACCCGTATCTTCCTAAATCGAAAGACCTTGAAGCAGTGTTGGCTGAGATTGAAAAAGACCCTAAATCGTATTTTTGGTCATAAAGGTCTGTTTTAATTCGCTGGTGGCGGTGGCACTAGAGCTACGCTTTCTGTTCATTCTCAATCAAGCAAATAGTTTGTTCTGGGTGGCAGGCCGCGTCTTACACTTGTGGTTTCATGCTTTGTAATTGAGATTGTGCGATGAGAGAACGGAAATCTTTCGGTGTCTTCCCATGATACGTTTTAAAGGCTGTGCTGAAGTGCGCAGCGCTCTTAAAGCCAGACTCATAAGCGATTTGGGTAATGGATTTAGTCGACGTTCTCAGTTGCGTTGCGGCATGAGCAATACGCTTAATCTTCAATAAGTTTGAAAACGAAAGATCTTCAGCCGATAAACGACGTTTCAGGGTGGCTGGCGACATGCCCATGTAACTGGCGAGCGTATCCAAAGAGATATTGTTTTCAATATTCTGTTCAATGTAGTGAATGACTTTTTGCGTCACTGTTAACCTTGAAGCACGTGCGATGATAACCAACAGAGCAGGGTATTGTTCGACCATCAGTGAGAGCAAACCTAAGCCTAATTGAGTGAGTGCGTAGTCATTTTTAGTTGAAGAATGAGCTAAAGACATGATGAGGTCTTTCAGTTCGCAGATCTCGGTATCGGTTTGGTTGAATTTGATGTACTGGTTGGGGACTCGGGTGGATTCTAGGTCACTGAATTGGTTTATGAACTTCTGGAAAATATCTAAATCAAAATCTAAGCAGGTTGCGCTGAATTCGCCGTTTTCTGTATCTACTGTGATGTCTTTGATTTGGCCTGAGTTATAAAGTGTGAAATCGCCTGCCTGCAATGAGGCTTCGGTGCCATCGGGGAGCACGAAAGAGATACTGCCTTTTGAAACGATGAAAATACCATTTTTAGAGGCGGGGTACCGTTCTCGTTTCCTGGGGATGAAGTTTCTGAATTGAGTAACTGTTATTGATGACATAATGTGCTTCTTTGACGTTGTAAACGAGTTGCTTATTAGTTTTAGTATTGTTTAAGCATGAGACATTTACAAAAAAGGCGCTAATAATTAGCGCCTTTAGAAGTGAACCTTTGAAGCTTATGACCTTGAAAGCTTTGACCTTGAAAGGCTTATCCTTTACAGCTATTAAGCTTCGGTTTCGTTTGTTGTTTCAGGCTCGCTAGGCAAGTCCGCAAATACTTGAGTAGGTTTTGCTACTAAGTTACGGTTTTCCTGATTAACTTCAGAGAGAACTACTTCTAAAACGTCTCCCAGTTTGTATACCATTTC
>NZ_MCYD01001227.1:0-3929 GCF_002876325.1 Vibrio sp. 10N.261.52.A1 | reverse complement strand
CGGGTCAACTACAGAATCTGTCTTAAACGCTTTGTTAGCCCTTAAACTCTTTGGAGGGGTTCAAATGGTTTCGGAGGTAACTCAACTTCAATGCTGTCTCCTGATGATACCCAGCCTCCAACTTTTACTACACCCATTATTCCGGCTTTACGAACCACCTTACCCGAATGATCCCTTCCCAATACCTCAGACAAAAGACCTGTCTGGTATCCTTCTATTTGTGGGCATGGGTTTCGGAGACCAGTGACCAATATCTCAGCACCACTAGAAAATTTGAGAACACTGTCTTTTGGTAAAGCGAGCAAATCAATACCTAAAGTAGTAATATTTTCACCAAGACAAGCGGGGCCAACATCAAATCCCTTAGCAGCAAGATCCTGAAACAACTCACTATGAAGCAGGTGTACTTGTCTTAGATTCGGTTGTGTTGGATCGACTTTTACTCTCGAACGATGCTTTACAGTTTTACCTCTGTGAGCATCTCCTTCAACACCCTCCCCTTCTATCAATAGTATTGATTCCTCGACGGATTTAGAAAAAGTATGCTCCGCATTTTTACTAACTGATACTACATTTATCATCTATTCCTCCTGAGGGCTAACGCCTTGCTAAGGTGTGAGTAACGCAATACAAAAGCTACCGCACAGCACCTTAATCACATAAGCCACCGCATAGCAAAAATGCCACGCGTTACGAATCACTCTTAAGCAATTTGTTAGTACATGCGCTACTTCTATTTATGCGCTCCAAAATATTGAAAACTGGCATGATATGAAAGGCTTTGAACACTGAAGTGAGACGGGCAGCTACAAAACTTTGCCCCGCTTGAAAGACGAAAGTTGGATTGAAGAAAAACGCACTGAACTGCCCTACTTTGCAAATTTCAAATTAGAAAAGGATTCTT
The DNA here is from genome assembly GCF_002876325.1 of Vibrio sp. 10N.261.52.A1. Lineage (NCBI taxonomy): Bacteria > Pseudomonadati > Pseudomonadota > Gammaproteobacteria > Vibrionales > Vibrionaceae > Vibrio > Vibrio sp. 10N.261.52.A1. The sequence goes on along the minus strand of NZ_MCYD01001227.1, from coordinate 3,025 downwards.
TCCTCGTACTTCAACAACAACACCAAAGAAAGACAATGCTGACTTAGTAAAAGCCACGAAAAAGAAGAAGCACCAAAGAAATAGGCTAAGAGTTAGAAACCGTAAACGGTGAAATCAAAGCAAACACTCCGCATATAGTGCCACCGGAAAGAACGTGAAAGGCACAAACTGAAAGGTGTAAAGACGAACGCCAAAACAGATAAACACCAAAACTTATGACCTTTGATGCTAAACCCGTACTAACGCCTTGCTAAGGTGCAGCTAACCTACCACTGAACCCAAGCAAAGCCACGTAAACACATAAGCCAACCGAACCAAAAATGCCAAAGGTTAGCTGTCACTCTTAAGCAATTTGTTAGGCTTTTTCTGCTATATGTTGTAATCGATTTAGTTCCGAAGTTGATATTTGTGATAGTACGCCTTTAGTTTCTAAAACTTGAATTACTCTCAGTTCAATTTGAGAGGAAAGCTCCCCGTCGTCAGAGTTTAGATCACTTTCAATCTCTTGAATCATTTTCGTAAACATAGGTTCAAACATACTTTCAACGACATTTTGAATTTCACTAGCTTGGTACTCCTTTTTGAGGCGTTCATAATCATCTTCTGGTACGATCATTGGAGAGTTAAGCAACAACTTAGGTGGTAAGAATATAGTTTGGATCGAGTTTTTAAGCGTAATGCCGCCTTGATCTATATCCGTAATTTTGTACAGATTCCCACCAACACCACTACCCTCGCCGGTATAAACTATGTATGCATTTCGACCTGCTACGGATTCCAACTTTTTCTTCAGACTTTTATACTCCTTTTTACTTTGTAAATACTCCTTTAAATAAAAAGTCACCGCCACTGAAATGACTGTTGATACAATAACAAAAAGTAATTTTAGATAGTCCAATTCCATAATCCTTATTTTCCCTTTAAAGCCTAACGCCGCGTTAAGGTGCGACAAACAAGTGTGCCATACTTGAGCGAAGCGAAAACGGCACGCGTTTGGAGTCACTCTTAAACGCCTTGTTATGTGCACACACTTGGCTCTTTCGACAAACTATCAATTAAGCTATCTATTTTGTCACAATTCAATTCTGGTAAGTGATTGCTACAATGATTTCGAATCAAAGGTAATAAGTATTCATTAGCTTTATTTGGTGATGTTCTACTAAGCTCTTTATGTGCGAGAAGCGATGTCGTAAACACCTCCCCTAAAGTCTCTATTGACTGCTTCGAAACATCGCTAGCGAACATTGCGTTCAAAATTAGAGCATGAATTACCTCTTTTTTATCTTCACCTTTCAGTTTGCATAACGTGTGATTTATAGATGCATTTGAGACTTTAATAAGAGTTTCAGCGGCATTCGTATTATGGTATCTAAATAGCTCATATTCTTCCTTTAAGCGTTTGTTATGCTTTTCATCTAAATCATTTAGAGTCATGGAAGCTAGATAATACATCCCACCAACACCGATAAGAAAACTAACTAGAGCTACTGAAATGTACTTAATCATATTGCACCTCCTGTGCACATAACGCCCTGTTAAGGGGTGAGCAACGCAATACCAAAGTCGCTACATACCACCTTAAACACTAAAACCAACGCATAGTGAAAATGCCATGCGTTGCGAATCCCTCTTGAACAGTTTGTTAGCTATTTTTTACAACGATCGTATTTGCCGCTAAATCACCTATTCGTTGACGCCTTTTAGAAAGAATAAAAATAGCATCAATTAGCCCAATTAATGGATTAAGAATATTTCGAATAAAAGACTGCCATAAGGAGCAATATTTACCAGATTCTTTATCAATTACCGACATCCCAAGTACTAACTTACCGATACTTTGTCCTCGTGGTAATGCGTCTGAAAAAATCAAATAGATGGCTGCAACCGAAATTGATATAAGGTCAGTTTGATCCCTAGGTGAACCCATTTCATTGAACAGCGACAACAATAGCAAAAATATCAACCAAGTGACTATCAAATCTAAGAACTGACCAAAATAACGCCTTCCCGGACTTGCCAAAGATCTATTTAGCCTATGTTGCTCTGGGCTAACATATTTAATACTCTCGATAACTTCATGTGACTCATTTACATCTAAGTCAAGATTACTGAGTTGTGGTTCTATTCTCACTTCGGTAAAACTCCATTTTTTCGTTAAGATAGCTAACGCCACGTTAAGTAGTGAGCAACGCACCACCCAACTAAACATTACCACCATAAACACAAAACCCAACCAATAACACTGAAAATGCCATGCGTTGGGAATCTGTCTTAAACGTTTTGTTAGGCGACTTTTCGCGCTTTGATTGAATATAACAAAGGAATCTGTTGACCTTTATACAACATTTGATATCCCAAGTTTGGTACTGACTCCAAACCATCAAAACAGTTATATGGGCTATATGGATGCTCAGAGAAAGACTCAATCTTTAAACCTGCGTCGATTAAGGCGTTTATAACCTCACTTATTGGATGAGACCAAGTAACCGTAGTTGTTTTTGTACCATCACAGTTTTCTGTATAAGTGCCTTCCTCTTCAACGTCAGGCCTACTATCCGGAAAATACGAGTAGCCAGATAGCAGGTCATTAAATGTATGGAACTCAACTAGGTGAAACTCCCCGCCGACTTTTAGTGACTTGGCAATAGTCTGCGCCCAATCAACTAAGTTGGGTAGCCAACACAACACACCGTATGAAGTAAATACGATATCGAATTGTTGTTTATTTTCATGACCAAATTGAACCACATCACTTTCAATAAAATCCGCTTTTAAATCCAAAGCCTGCTTCAGTGAATTAGCATGCTTGATTGCATTAGCAGATAAATCTACACCTGTGACCTCTGCACCTAAGCGAGCCCAAGACAAGGTATCTTGACCAAAATGACACTGTAGGTGCAATAGAGACTTTCCTTGAACATTCCCTACTTGTTTTAGTTCGATTGGATTTAGCGAACATCTACCACACTTAAATGATGCAACATCATAGAACTCCGATTCAACGTGTACCTTGGTTCTTTTATCC
>NZ_MCYD01001226.1:0-5822 GCF_002876325.1 Vibrio sp. 10N.261.52.A1 | reverse complement strand
CTTTTATAGAGCTGATGAATAGAACATTTCACTTTGCGAGTTTATTGCTTGCTATCACTTGCAGCTCAACGAGTTTTGCAGGGTATCCAGAGGACGTATTTTTCAAATACGCAGAAAACAAAGTCACACGTGCTGTATCAAACCAAGTCACATGGGGAGGCCCAACGGAAGGTCCTGCCGTGCGCCATGAAAAGAACATTATTTTTGTAGCGTCGGATCTGCGCAACGGCGGTGTTTATGGCGTAGGTAAAGGGTTATCAGAAGCGATATCCAACATTGATTGGCACCTGCGTTTTATCGACGGTCTAGGCTCTGAAGTTCGCCAAGGGGCGGCAATAAGAAAAGCGATAGGTTTTCACCCAGATGCAATCGTGCTTGGTGGAATTGATGCTGTCCGCCACCAAAAGATCTTAAAACAGGCTCAAGATTTAGGAATTACTATCATTGGCTGGCACGCGACGGAGTTAGCAGGTGGAAACCCTGATATTGGTCTCTTCACGAATATCACGACCGATCCATTAGATGTCGCTGAAGTTGCTGCGCTGCTTGCGATTGTTGACTCCAACGAACAAGCAAAAATTGTGGTGTTTACAGACCCAAACTACGAAATTGCGATGATTAAAGCTAACGCTATGGTCGACACCATCAAGCAGTGTCGTAACTGTGATGTTCTGGAACTTATCTACCTTCCACTCGACCAAATCGACCAAAAAATGCCTGCTACCTTGAAGATGCTAGAAAAAAAACACGGCGACAATATCACCCATATTTTGGCGATAAACGACCTGTATATCGACTATGCCATCCCCTCCTTAGAATCTAACCTAGAAGAAAACAAACTGATTCCAAACAATATTTCTGCGGGAGATGGTAGCAAAGCCGCCTACAAGCGAATCAACAGAGATCAGTTCCAATCAGCGACTGTTCCAGAGCCTTTATACCTACAAGGTTGGCAAATCGTTGACGAACTCAACCGAGCATTCAATAGCATGCCACCAAGTGGTTATTCTGCGCCAGTTCACCTCGTGACTCCAAACAACGTCGCAGAGCTGATTAACAACGAAGCGACTGGTATTTATGACCCTAAAAATGGCTACCGTGAAGCGTATTTGAATATTTGGAAGCCGCAATGAAACTGAATCAAATAAACATTACCCAGCGTTTCATCATCTCCAACTTCATTTCGCTACTTATCGTCAGCCTTGCTGTGATCATGGTGATTCGCTCTTTATATTATGTTGAGTCGACACTAAAAAACGAAACCTCAACACATGTATCTGAGTTGATTGTGAATTCAGAGATCAGCCGCCGAGTTTTCACGCTTACCTCTCGAGTGAAGCTGCTCGAACAAACCTTTTTGTTCAGTGAAAACACCTTGTCGGAAGAAGCATTTAACGTTGACTACCAACTTCAAAAGCTCAGAGATCTATCGACCAATGAAGGGTTTTCACAGAAGATCGACGCGTTCATTGATAACTTCCATCGTTTCTTGGGTAGCTCGCTTGCACTCAATCGAATACTCAAGCAAACCAATCAAATTGATGCCACCCTAGCGGCACAATTGAACCAACTAGAGTTTGCGATTGCCGACAGCAAGCTCAAGCACCTTAACCAACATGACTTTATTCGTTATAACAACGAGCTCGATCTCATGAACATGTTGAGAGAGTCCTTTCTTACTTCAGGAAAAATGGTCGGTGATATCCATAGCCGCATTACGCCAGAAACAGAAAAAGTGCTTTTGATTAAAGTCGAAAAAGAGCTCGACATATTCTTACTGCACTTAGAAAACGTTGATATTGAAACAGCGGCAGTTATTGAACAGAAGAAGCGAATTCAGAAAACAGTTAAACGCTATAACGCGGCGTTAAAACGAATTCGAGCCAACCTTGAGCAACGCTGGCTGGTGATGGCTTCGCTTTTAGATGCGCAGAGCGACTTACTCGAAATGGTCGAGAACACAGAATCACGCGTTCAAAATCAAGCATTGGCCCTTACCGCTCAATTGGAAGAAGAGATCGGCGAGTCACGACTTAACGCCATCATGATCAGTTTATCTGCCGTTATCTTGTCTCTACTACTGCTTAACTATGTGGTAAGGAACCACATTCAAAAACCATTGAATGCACTCAAGCACGGTTTTGACCGCTTAGAATCTGGCAGCTTGAGAGAACCTATTGCACTTGGCAGAAATGATGAGTGGTCTCATTTGGAAAAAGCCTACAATGACATGGCAGGAAGATTGTCTGAAGCTTATCTAGAGTTGACTGAGGAGAAAAAGAACTTCGACTTTCTCGCGCACCACGACCCATTAACAGGGTTAGCGAACCGACTTTTAGCCACAAAAAAACTGGATGAGGAGATCAAACGTTCACGTGAACACGATTCCTGTTTCTTACTCTTTTATTTAGATATCGACGAGTTTAAAACCATCAATGACTCTCTCGGTCATGGACAAGGTGACAACCTACTTATCAATGTATCTAATATCTTAACCACCCTAATTGGCCATAACGGTTTTGTTGCACGAATGGGCGGTGATGAGTTTATGGTCGTGTTCTCTAACATCAGCTTGAGCGAAGGCGAACAGCTAGCAGAGCGTTTAAACCAATCACTTCGTAAGCCTTACTATACCGAAGACAACTCGATTTTTGTTGCGGCCAGTATCGGCGTATGTGAATACCCCACTCATGGTGCGAACGGTGAAACTTTAATTCGAAATGCCGACACCGCCATGTATCACGCAAAGCGTAATGGCAGAGACCAGTACCGCGTTTATGCCGATAAGATGACCCACGAAGTGAACGATCTCATCGAAACCAATATGGGTCTGCATCAAGCGGTTGCTAACGATGAATTAGAGGTGTTTTTCCAACCAAAAGTCGATCTGGACACGCAAGAGATCATTGGTGCAGAAGCACTTGTTCGTTGGCGACATCCGAAGCTCGGTCTACTTCCACCAGTGGATTTTCTGGAAGTGGCAGAAAAGAGTGACCTGATTATCGACATCGATAAATGGGTATTTAAGAAAGTGGCGAACCTAATTACTGAATGGCAACGTTCTGGAATCAATTTAGAGGGGGTGACTTTCTCTATCAACTTCTCAGCGCGAATGTTTTACATGACCGATCTTGCGGAACAACTGCAAGTCATACTCGACGAAACCGACTGCAAACCGCATCAGTTACTACTTGAGATAACAGAAAGAGATATGATGCGTGATTTCGAAACCTGTTCGAGAACCATAGAAGTACTTCATTCTAAGGGTTATAAGATTGCAATTGATGATTTTGGTACCGGCTATTCATCTCTTTCGGTACTAAAAAACCTGTCCGCTGACTGCGTCAAATTAGACCGTAGTTTTATCGAAGACATCAACTCATCCAAGGTCGATTACGAGATCACATGTGCAGTATTAAAACTTGCGCAGATACTCGACTTTTCAGTCATAGCTGAAGGACTGGAAACACAAAGCCATGTCAAAACATTACGCCAGATAGGCTGTAAATACGCGCAAGGCTATTTCTTTGCTCGACCTCTGCCTATCGATGACTGGGTCTCTTATTTTGTTGGCAATGCGGAGCAAGCATCACAAGCATCACAAGCATCACAAGCATCACAAGCATCAGTATAAGCTGTAGCTTCAAACTCAGTGGAATCAGTCGTTTTTGACCTACTCCAGACGTACTAAAAGCGTCTGGAGTGGGTCTACGAAACCACCACTAAACAAACGGATGCGCTAAGCCGAGACCTCTTTTGCTGCCGCTTTGATCTTGGCACGTAACCACTTGTGGCTTGGTTCGTTAGTGCGGCTTGGATGCCAAATCATACACATATCGAGATTGTCCAACTCGAATGGCAAAGGAAGTGTTTTAACCTTGTACTTCTCGGAAAAACAACGCACCGATGACATAGGCAGCATTCCGATATAATCAGAACTCTCGATCACTGGCAGCATCTCAACGACCCCAGCAGCTCGATACACTACCCTACGCTTTTCTAAGTCTCTGAAATGATCTGAGCTCAGTAAGCTTCGGCGTGCGTGCCATTTTGATACTACAACATGCTCAAGTGATAAAAACTGCTCCATATCGATGGAATCACCGATTGACGGGTGATCTTCTCGGCATACAACCACCAGCTCTTCAGTGGAAACGACCTCGTGCTTGAGCGTCGTTCGGCCTCTTGGCGTCATATCAATGATCACATCGTGTCTTTGCAGCCTCAGGTCAGACTCATAGTCTTCAGTAAACAGAGGATGGATTTCCAACGCAATACCCGGTGCTACCTGGCTGATCAGTTGCATCACCTTAGGCATCATTTCATAACTGGCCGCCGATACACAGGCGATAGAAAAAACGCGGCCAGATGTTTTAGGGTCGAAGTCTCTTGATGCAGACAGTGTCGACGTGAAGTTCTTCAGTGCCGCCGCCATTGCTGGGTAGATGTCCATTGCGAAAGTGGTTGGCTCAACACCTGAAGTGGTGCGGTGAAACAGTGGCTCATCATAGATATCTCTCAACCTCGCAAGTGCTTTACTCACAGCTGGCTGACTGATATCCATGCGGCTAGCAGCTCTAGACAAGTTCTGCTCTTCATAGATAGCGACAAATATAGGAATTAAATTTAGCTCGGTACTTTTCATACAGTTCCATATTAAAGAAGCAGGTTCCCTATAGTAGAGAACCTGCCGATTATGTTCGATGCGCATTGCTAAAAGTTGTGCGTAATGCCTCGATAAACCCCGAATTTTTATGGGTATTTCAATTAAACAAGTGCATCAAATGCCTACTTAATTTTGTCTTTTAAGTCTGGCAAGGCTTTAGGAATTTTCAAGCGACCTGCGATTGAGTGAGATACATGAGAGTTACTCCGACCATTGGCGAGTTTTTTTAACCCTTTCCACAAACGTTTAAACACGCTCTTATCTTCATGCCCTTGCTGAAGTGCAGCGCTATCATCCAGCCATAACTTTTCTATGCTAGCTTTCGATAACTCTAACTCCGTCGTTTGATATCGTAATTGAGTGTAAATAAACGTTCGTAATGCAGCCCAGTCGCCCTGCTTAAACAGACGTCTCATCACTAACCACGTCGGTGTTGGTCGGGCCGCGTAATAACGCTTACCAACAACAAACAGCAAAACACATGTTAACGACACTAAACCAATCGTAATGAATACCGGCATATAGGCTTTAACAAACGACTGTAATGTGTGCTTAGCTTCAAACACCTCACCTTTGATTACGACATCTTCTAAACGTTGTTTGTCGCTATTCCACCATTGGAACGAGAATTCAGGGAGCGTCAGTTCACCACCTTGTTGAATGACATAGACGGATTCTTCAATTCGGCTTGAACGATAGTCTCCTCGCTCTTGGGTATCAACAAGACGATTCGGTTGCGGATAAGCTTGATACTGCTGTGTAGATTCATTGGTTAACACGTTAGGTAGCAACACAGATAAGCTGTCTTTTGCCTTAATGGTCACTGTTCGAGTGATCGCATCGCCGACTTTCAGCTCATTACTAGAACGTTGCCACTTTTGTTCAACCTCAACATCCGTTGCTGCGAACCAAGGCGACTCTTCACTCAATAACCCAGAAGGTAGCGAAGCTTCAAACTTGATCGGTTGAGTATAAAGTGTACCAGTCACGTTAGAACCGTCGGGAGCTGATACCTTAAGAGTTACAGGTAAAGTCGGAATCGCAAATGAACCTGATGCCATTGGGTAAAGTGTGATTTCCCAGCGCTGGCGAGACCAAGTAGTTCCGCCTACTCTCTCGGTGTAATTCGTTGCAAGCTGATTACGCTGCTTTGCTA
>NZ_MCYD01001225.1:0-9247 GCF_002876325.1 Vibrio sp. 10N.261.52.A1 | reverse complement strand
GCCATAATCAATGCCCAACAGAGCTCAGAGGGCGCGACAGGTGAACCTCGTCCTTCTAGCACTTTCACACCGAAACGTTCACACAGTTGTGGATCGATGTGATTACTGACTTTTCCGGTTTGGCTGATCACTTTTAGATTTGGCAGTTTAGATAGCAGCGACTCCGTGATTTCGGTACGCTCGCGAATGAGCACAAGCGCCTCAAAGTCGTACAGCTTCAACACTAGTTCATTTTCTGGATAGGTCTCGGTGAATACGGTGACGTCATGTTGTTCTAACTTACGATAACACTCGAGGCTTTTTACTGCATTTTGATAATCATCCAATATCGCAATCTTCACTACACACTCCTTGTTCTATTGCTTTGCCATTTTTGAGCTTTAAGTGCCACGGGTTAAGATTCATTTAACTTGTGACACTCTGTATAGACCAAACCAATTAATGATGGACGACTTTGAAACGCTCAAGCACCAACATCATGTCTTCACTTGGTGTGATCTTTAATTCTTCACACTCACGAGAGAAAAAGTTCCAATGGGCTTCTCGCCACCACTCCAAAGTCTTATCACCCTCGCCTTCAGCGGCAGCAAATTCAGCCGTCACCTGGTTATATCGGCACAATGACACCGAGGTAAGTTCAACAATACAGACAGGCTCACCGTGCCAATCAGTGACCACCTGCAAGTGTCCAACAACGGGCATGGTTTCGCCTTCATGGCTGTACCAATATTCCAAACTGCACGAGGCTTGTTTTTCACCTTTCAGTATCAGCTGCGCGCATAGATTGGCGTTGTATTCATCCGCACAGTAATAGTCAGCACTGAATGAGGTGTATTGTTTGGCAACTTCAGCCGGCAGTGAATTGAGATAACTATCTAGGTAGACTTTGCTTCTTTCTTCCATGATGGGTCCATTTTCAATATTCGTTTCAACCAGAAGCACTTCATATTGAGCAACTGACTGCATTGCGCGTAACCTATCAAGGAGTACAAACGGTGTAAACCAAGTAATAATGAAAGTGTGTTGAGAGAGTAGATTTAATGCGAGATTGTTAGATCAAAAAAAGAGCTAAAAACACCTTCAGGCAGTGCTTTTAACTCTTTGTATTTTGTTTTGGATTAACCAATTAACGGTTTAAGAAGTCTACCGCTTTATCTGGGAAGTCGGTAAACACACCGTCGACTTTCACTTGGTTATAAAACACATCCAACATCCCATCGAAGTTATCGACATAACCTGGAATTCGGCCTGGATCAACTCGGAATGTGTATGGGTGAACATCTAAGCCTGCGTCTTTCGCTGATTTCATCAACGGCTTTATGATGATGTTGTCTTTGGTTGATGCATCGTCCACCAGCATAGGTTTCCAAGGGCCAATACCGTCAGCATAAGTCGCCACTTTTGCCATGCCTTCTTTCTCGAACATCCAATCATAACTATAAGGCGTTGCTACATCGCCTTTGTAAGTCATGGTTTCATTCCAGTCCGTATAAGCCATTAGCTGAACCAGCTTGAGGTCCATTTCCATCGCAGGCATGAGTTCGTCGTTTATACGTTTTAGTTCGTTCGCATCGAAACACTGCAAGTAGACCTTATCGTCTTTAGATAGGTAACCATATTGATGCAAGGTAGCCAGTACCGCTTTAGAAATGTCTTTCCCTTCATGACGGTGGAACCAAGGTGCTTTGATTTCTGGGTAGATACCAACGTCATAACCAAGGGTCTTATTCAAGCCTTGGATCATTTCGATTTCTTCTGCAAACGTTGGTACTCGGAAATCAGACTGCCACATTGGGAAGCGTGTTGGGTAACCTGCGACTTTGTTCCCTTGCTCATCGAGCTTAAAGCCTTCTGTCACTCTTAATGATTTGATCTCAGCGAGCGTAAAGTCTATCGCGTAGTAGCGCCCATCTTCACGCGCACGGTCAGGAAAGCGCTCAGCAACATCGGTAACGCGATCTAGATAATGATCGTGAAGTACAACGAGTTGGTCGTCTTTAGTCATCACAACATCTTGTTCGATGTAATCTGGTTTCATTGCATACGCAAGAGCCTTAGCAGGCAGTGTGTGCTCAGGTAAGTAACCCGATGCGCCTCGGTGAGCAATAACCAAAGGATCGGCAAATGCGTTAGCCGATAAGCTTAGAGCCAATAGAGTCAGGGACAGTGACGTTGTTTTCATTGTTCTATTCCTTGATATAATAGAGGCAGGTTGTCCCTGCCTCGTTTAATTATTGGTATGATGCTGTTGAGTTAAAGAATGATTAAGCTATTGCCTCTTTCTCTTGCTCAAGGCTTTTCTCTTTATGGTGCTTACGCTCACCTACAAACGCGTACAGCAGACAGATGATTGAAGCTACACAAGCACCCACCAAGATAGTGAAACCACCATCCCATCCGTAATGGTCAACCATGAAGCCTAGCACCGCGTTTGCTGCAACTGCGCCACCTAAGTAACCAAATAGACCTGTTAGGCCAGCCGCTGTACCCGCAGCTTTCTTAGGTGCAAGTTCAAGTGCGTAAAGACCAATTAGCATTACCGGGCCGTAGATTAGGAAACCAATCGCAATCAGTGCCATCATATCAATAGTTGGGTTACCTGCCGGGTTAAACCAGTAAACTAGAACAGCGATAGTCACCAATACCATGAACAAGATACCTGCAGGAGCACGACGACCTTTAAATAGTTTATCTGAGATCCAACCACACAATAGCGTGCCAGGGATACCTGCCCATTCATACAAGAAGTAAGCCCAAGAAGATTTATCTACAGAGAAGTCTTTCGCTTCTTTTAGGTAAACAGGAGCCCAGTCCAGTACGCCATAACGAATTAGGTAAACGAACGCGTTTGCAATTGCAATAGACCACAGCAGTTTGTTATTGAATACGTACTTAAAGAAGATCTCTTTCGCTGTCATCTCAGTTTCGTGAGATTTGTCGTAGTCATCTGGGTAGTCGTTTTTGTGCTCTTCAATTGGCGGTAGACCACAAGATTGAGGGGTATCTCTTACTGTGAACCAAATGAAAATAGCAACGAGAGTGGCAAAAAATGCAGGAACATAAAAAGCGGTTCGCCAATCATCGTTGAAAGCCCACAGACCCAATAAGAACATTGGACCAATCAAGCCACCACCCACGTTGTGAGCCACGTTCCATACCGACACGATCTCGCCACGCTCTTTACGTGACCACCAGTGCACCATGGTTCGCCCACACGCTGGCCAGCCCATACCTTGGAACCAACCGTTCAAGAAGAGAAGAATAAACATTGCGGTGATGCTGCCGGTTGCCCAAGGCATGAAACCAAAGCAGAACATAACCAGTGCCGACATTAACAAGCCACCACTGAGGAAATAACGAGGGTTAGAACGGTCAGAAACGCTACCCATTAAGAATTTAGATAAACCGTAAGCAATAGATACGGCTGCTAATGCCACACCCAGCTCACCACGGCTGAAACCCTGTTCAATCAAGTAAGGCATTGCCAAACTGAAGTTTTTACGGACTAGGTAGTAACCCGCATAGCCAACAAAAATACCGATGAACAGTTGCCATCGTAATCGTGTGTAAGTGCTATCGATCTTATCTGATGACAAGCGATCGATATGCGCCATAGGTTTGAATATTCCAAACATAGGAACCTCATATTATTGGGCGAAGGAAATATAAAATGCTCGAACGAAAAAATATACGCTCATTCGAAAACAGGAGGGATTGTATGTGCTTCAGGGATAATTTCTGTGATGCATATAGCTATTAACAATAAAATTGTTTAAATACAGCAAATTAGTTTCATTTAATTAGATCACGCTTCATATTTTTGACGATTCGTTTACTATTCAACCAATTGTAAATCGAGCAAGCACTAGCCATAAGTGAGCAATCGAGCGTTAAGCAAGCACAGTACGTCGTATTATTGTCCTTGCGGCATATTGAATACTGCGTTTTACGATGGCGACAAGACAACTTTCTATTTCTCGAAAGCATATTTAGGACGGTACAAAGACAAAAAGGGCCTAGATTTCTCTAGACCCTTCTATAAACAGTATTCCGCAGCTAATTTCAGCTACAACAATCTATTATTCTTCGATGTAGTAAGCTTCTACAGTGCCTTTAAGAGTAATAAGCATTGGCTGACCGAAGCGATCAAGTGCTTTAGGAGAAGGAATCTTCACCCAACCTTCGCTGATGCAGTATTCTTCAACATCAGTACGCTCTTTACCATTTAGACGGATACCGATTGGGTATTCGAAACACTCAGCCACGTGGTGTGGGCTGCGTGGGTTGCCTGCAAGATGATCTGGTAAAGCTGGTCTTGAATTAGTATCGCTCATGTTCATTACCTGTATGTACGTAAATAAAAAAAGTGCGTCATTCTAGTCAATATAGGCTTCGTGCTCAACAACTGCTGTAATAAATCGTATTGATAGCTTTAATCAGCGTCTAGTTGTTTGATTTATTGGCGATATTTGCTCTGTTTCTTACATAAAACTAAACACTTTTAACATCGTAAGCCGATACCTTTGTTCAAAAAGACACACACACCACATGATGGTCTGGGTCGGTATTGATGTTAACGATCGACCAACCAAGAGAAAGGTACAAAGACGGTATGTTGGTATAGGCATAAAGGTTAGACGCAGAGTGTTCTGCGGTTTTAGATTGGTAAAAGGCTGGCATTTGTTCAACCGCTCGCTTAATCAATTCACTCGCAATGCCTTGGCGTCGCCATTTCTCATCAACATAAACAGCATTAATCCACACGACGTCCCTTACTTGATGAGGTTCTTGAAAATGGGAGTACGCTAAACCACCGATGACAACATTCTCGCGAATAACCACGATAACTGGCGGTAGATGAGTGTTGGTTGGGTACGAGTGTTCTGGATAGGCCGATTTAAACTCAAAGTCCGCCCATTCACTTTGAAAAAGGCGTTCGAGCTCTTGCCAGTGTGGAGAATGCTGGACACATTGTCTAAAAACGACTTTTTGCATTTAAACTTCCTTTTTAAATACGAACGATAGAAATGAGAACCAGTGAGTTAAACAAATCACTAAAAGCAGTATTACGCTACTCTTCTTCCTCACAATGATCATAGTCTGCGTCTTGATTAATCTCTTCTCCACAACCTAAGCATTCCGCTTGTAAGTCCGTTGGCATCGCAATAATCAAACCACAATGTGGGCACAAATCGCCTTGTTGATACATATAGCTTCCCTTCTACTTTAACCAATGTCGGTTGGGGTACGTTTGCTTACTCGCTTCCAACCAATCGTGAATCACTTTGCGAGCTGCCTCAGTCGGTGGCGCGTTTCTTTTACCGCAGATTTGGTCAATCTCAAACGGAAACACTTTACTTGGAACACGACGTAAACCTATAGTTAAGCGCTGAGGCTTCATCATTCGAAACACCACATAGCGGTCACTCATAATGCGATTATGATACACGCCAATGCAGTGCTTTTGTTCGATGCCCTCTTTCTCAAGATCAAAGTAATCCATAATTGGGTGAATGTTTTCATTCCCAAGCAAAGGGACCGGATACGGGATATCCATGTCCATAGGGCGACAGCCTTCTAAACGTCGTAATTGACGCTGCTCAGTCCAACGGTCGTGGAGTTGTTCGAACATTGCGAACGAGTTCTGACTGGTTATTGAACGTAAAGGATCATCAATTTCTAAATCCTGCCCTAACAATATCGCATCTTGGAACATCGCCATCTTCGACGGAGAATTGAGTCTACCCTCTTCAACCATTGCAATACCCAATCGACTGCCGGTTAAAAATGGATGTACCTGATCTAAGCGTAGTGCCGTGTAGCCAACCTTCGAGTAGTGCTTAAACTTCAGAACACGTCTTTGCAGCGGCTCTAAAATTCGCACGATATGGTCGAGTTCATCGCCAACGTTATAATGCAGCTCGAGCTTATCAATAAACTTTAGCGTCGCTTTACTGCTGTCTAGACCAAGCTTAGTCAGGATCTTCTTTTGCCCTAAACGACTCAGCTCCAGAGCTTTCTGGTTATCAACACTGTATTTCATGCAAATCAGCGCCAAGATCACTGGCCGTAATTCCAACAGTTGTGCCGCTTCATAAGTGTTCGCCGCCAACCACAACATTTGGTACTGGTATTCTGGAAAGTTGTCTGTGATTTCACGGTAACGTGCAGGCAGAGTTTCTAACCATTGCCCATTAACATCAAATTGCTCTATGAGATTAAGGCTTAACCCAATACCACCATCGAGTGGACGTCGTCCATCTTCAAACACATGGAAGCCAACCAATTTTTGTGACCAATCACGAATCTCGATATCGTAATCAAAGCCAAGTGTTCGGGTGGGAATGGTGAGTAATGCTGTCATTGATGCCTCTTCATTGGTGGCGCATTGATCTTTCAAGCCTATATAACAGCATAAGCTAGCGCTTCATCCACTATATCAACCTTTTGTAAATTTCTTATCAATCAAAGCGCTATATACAGGATAGCCTTTATAAGATCTTTGAATGATGATTTTCCTTAATATGAGACCTCTTCGATATCATTTGCGCCAACAAAAACTATGCTTGTTACATAACCCACAACAAAAGGCTTAAATTATGGAATACCGACATATTCTAGTCGCCGTTGAATTGTCTGACGACACCAAAGTACTGATTGATAGAGCGACTTTCTTCGCGGATAAACTCGATGCGGGTATTTCGTTTGTCTACATTGATGGTACGCATGGAGAAATCTACCCCGAGCTAGTTGATATTCAAGCAAACGACGGGGATTTACCCATCAATCAAGGTGCCGTTAACCACTTGAAAGAGTTCGAGGCTTACGCAAAGCACCCTATTAAGCATATTTTTGTCGGTACGGGCGATCTGAACGATAAGCTCAAGAACACTATCTCAGAAAATAACGTTGACCTATTAATGTGCGGCCATCACCATGATTTTTGGCATAAGCTTATCTCCCACTCGAAACAGATAATCGACACCTCTCCGATTGATATCTTGGTCGTTCCGATGGAATAGCAGCTTTCTGTTAAACGGTTAAAACGTTCAGCATTGCCAACCTCTATCGGTATTATTGGTTGGCATATTTCGGTTGGCCGAATACCCTTCTGTACTCGTCCCTTTTTCTCTGGCTACGTACTACCGATTTCCCTACATCATTTGTGATCTTGTTAGCGTATCAACTCGTAAGCGTCTAATAATTAACAATTCACGAGTGTAATCATGAAAAAGATTGGTCTCTATCTTTTTACAAATGACTTAAGAATAAACGACAACACACTACTGCATCGGGCGTCTCAGCTCGTCGATGAGCTACTATGCGTCGCGGTCGAACCAAGGCTTTCTACCTACTCTGTTCGACTTTCACAAGAACAGGAAAACGGGGCGCATCGTCACCTCTTCATTAAGCAAGCTATAGATGATTTAGCCTTGAGTTTGGCGCGTCTTGGACAACGCCTTTTTGTATTAGAGCGAAATACGAGTGAGGACTTAGTTCAACTCGTCAAATCTCAACAAGTGACACACTTTTTTGCCAGTTCGCATTGTGCCCATCACGAGCGACAGTTAGTAATTGATACGCTAACGCAGTGCCCTGGTTTATTCATCTCTCAACAACATCACACGACTTTGTTTGAGAGTGATGCGTTCCCCTTCGAACTTACTAAGCTACCTCGTTCGTTCACTAAGTTCCGTCTTCAAGTTGAATATTTAGAGATTGAGATAGAAGAAAGTGTAATAACTTCCCTTCCACCAGCGCCACAAACCGCTACCGAGTGTTATAGAAAGCCGATACCTGAGTTAAACGACTCAAAACCAGGCGACTACATAGGCGGCGAAACGGCAGGGTTAATCCACTTAGAAAACTACTTTTCACATGACTATGCCGGAACCTACAAACAGACGCGAAACGCATTAGATGGCATCGAGAACTCAACCAAGTTTTCTCCATGGTTAGCACTGGGATGTGTTTCGCCAAAAACCATTTACCGCCACTTAAAGCAATTCGAAGCGCATCGTGGGGCGAACGATTCTACCTACTGGATTTACTTTGAGTTGTTGTGGCGTGAGTATTTCTACTGGAAGTGTTTAACGCTGGGGACATCGCTGTTTGGTCGAGAATCTAGTGATCTGCCAAATGAACAATTGCTCGATACCACTTCGGGATCAAGCTTCGCCAAGTGGAAAAGCGGCAACACCAACTACCCAATTGTTGATGCCTGCATGCGCCAGCTTAACGCAACGGGTTATATGTCTAACAGAGGCAGACAGCTGGTCGCTAGCTGCTTGATTCATGAACTCGGTATTGATTGGCGCCACGGTGCTGCTTATTTCGAAAGCCAACTCATCGATTACGATGTCGCGTCGAATTGGGGGAATTGGGCTTATATCGCCGGAGCTTTAAATTCACAGGCTACGCAAAACGCCAACAAACCAAGTGCAGCCAATCAATCACAATCTAAATCCCGTCATTTCGATCTCGTTAAGCAGACAGAAATGTATGACCCAGAGCACGCCTTTATCAACAAGTGGCACCGGGATGATGAAGCTTCAACGTCAACTCGATATCAGGACGTAATATGAAATACAAAACTGTACGCCTAATTTTAGGTGACCAGCTCAATATTGAGCACTCTTGGTTCGATCATGTCAGTGATGAAGTGATCTACATCATCGCCGAACTAAAGCAGGAAACCGACTATGTTGCCTCGCACATCCAAAAAGTGGCGGCGTTCTTTTCTGCAATGGGTTATTTCGCTGAAGAACTAACACAACGTGGGCACCAAGTGTTGCATTTAACCTTGGATGATACGGCACAGTTTAAAGATCTCGACGCCGTTCTTCAGCACTACACAAACGAGTTTAACGCCGCGAAATTTGAATACCAGAGACCAGACGAATATCGTCTATTAGAACAACTTAACAAGCTTAAATTACCTAACACTGTTAAAGGGAGCTGCGACTCCGAGCACTTCATGTTTCCTTTTTCCGAAATCGAGGAACAGTTCCCGAAGGATAAACACATCATGATGGAGCACTTTTATCGTCGAATGAGGAAGCGTTTCGACATTCTCTTAGACGATGGAAAGCCAGTCGGCGGTAAATGGAACTATGATGCGAACAACCGTAAAAAACTCAAGAAACAGGACATCGAAAACCTGCCACAACCCCTGATGTTTGCCAACGATATCTCATCCATCCTAGAGCGCATTGAACGACATCAAGTTGGGACCATAGGACAAGTT